>NZ_RRYX01000135.1:0-6830 GCF_014861375.1 Psychrobacter sp. FME5
CGAAGCTTTTCATGCTGCTGGCCATTTGCTCAGCCAGTTTCTTGATGTCAGATTGGTTAGTCATTGCTTATTCTCCTGTTAGTGGATTATAAGCAGTTACACAGAGTTTGGGAAACTCTCTACCAAAATTTCGCACTGGAACTGCCAGAGTACTATCGTAGAATCTGATACGCTAAAACCTAACTTGTATCGATATAATTTAATCCAAAACCTTAAAAAAATCAGTATTTAACTCTAACAACTCCTGATCCGTTTGTGCGGCAACGATAATACCTTCGCCAAATACAAACAAAGTGTCAGATTTCTGCTTAGCATTTTCCGCACTTATCTGTTCAAAATTATCAAGTAGCCATTTCCTAACCTCAGTTTTATGCTGCTTGGCTATTAAATGAGGTGAAGACTGTTTATCTGAATACTCTGCGCAAGCGTTGATAAACATACAACCATAAAAATCCTCTGATAACGTCCAGTTCTTGAGGAAGTTTAAGTAGCAAGTGGCAACATCTGCTACTTTCTCAATCTCAAAATCATCAAAGTCATTTTCTAATTGAGTCATAAACATCTGATGACGATATTTAAGCGCCTCCTCAATCAAGCCTTCTTTACTACCAAAATGGGCATACAAAGTCCGCTTGGTAGTCCCTGCTTTCTTTGCTAAAAGCTCTACTCCACTATCGTGAAAGCCTTGCTTATAAAAGAGCTCATAACTTTTTTGTAGAATAGTATCTCGTAATTCCATTAGTTCTTCTCCTGTTATTTTTATTCAGTGAAAACAATAATAGTATTTTTATATACCGTTCGGTATACTTTAAATTATACACCGAACGGTATATCGATAATGATACCTTTTTATTTACGATAGGAGTAAGTATGCATTCATTCTTTAATTGGCATAAGCTAAGCGGTCAAGTCAACGAATGCCCAAAGAGATTACCTTTACCGATGATAGTAGTGGCTTGGCTAGGCGGCACCATTGCCACTGCAACGCTTGCTATATTAGGAAGCTCAATAGAACTTATCATGATTTTAGGATCGTTTGGCGCAAGTTGTTTACTAATATTTGCCTATCCTACCAGCCCTTTTGCCCAGCCGAGAAATGTTATAGGTGGGCATGTTATTGCGACTTTTACAGGACTGGTATTCATGACGTTATTTGGTATTCACTGGTGGAGTATGGCAACTGCTGTTGGCACTGCCATTGCGCTAATGCTGATATTTAGAATGCCTCATCCACCTGCTGGGTCTAACCCTTTAATAGTTATGCTAGGTGCAGTAAATTGGAGTTTTTTGATAACACCCACTCTAATCGGTTCAATCGTTTTGGTAATGGTAGCGCTGATTTATAACAATTTGGGTAAAGGTAAACAGTATCCGACTTATTGGTGGTGAATTATCTGAACCGCATCGGGATTGTCTGGGACTTAACACTCTGAGAGTTAGTCTATAGTTCAATGCCTGTATACCGCATCGATCACGGATAGAATATGTATGGCAAGTACACCACGAAGTACACTGTGATTCTTTCAATGAGTTAAAGTGTTGATGCCATTAGCCCACAGCCCAAGTTTCGAGTCCTCACTAGGGAACCGAACCAGTTAAAGCACCTGATTTGTTCACCGTAGGTATGATTAAATCAGATTCGATAGCTGGGGATTTTTTCTATAAAAATAGCCTTCTACTAGTTTCCCATAATATATAAATAGCAATGAAAAGTAGAATAAGTCCTGAAAATTTACTAATTATATTTGCGATTTTATTATTACTAACTTTTGAGAATATAAAAGAATAAATAGATAAGATACTATAGTCTAGAGCTATCCACACCAACGTCAGAATTAGCATAGACGAATATATGTCGCTTGATACCTCTAAGAATAAAGGGAAGAAAGCAATAAAAAAAATAACATCTTTAGGGTTAGAGATACCTATAAGAAAGCCATCTTTGAAATGGTTTTTCGTAACAAGAACTGAACTTTCCTTTACAGTCTGATCAATATCAATTTTATCTTTTATAATGCCTATAGAAAAATATATAAGATAGAATGCCCCTAAAAAGGATAACCAGAGCATAGCTGTCTCGCTAACTGAAAACACCCCCTGAAGGATAATAAATGATATTGCTATCAAGATTAGTGACGCAGTGTTAGTGCCTGCGACTGTTGCTAACCCCGCTTTGAACCCACTTTTTACGCTTGCACTCACTACAAGTACAGTCACAGGTCCTGGAGTGCCTAGAAATAGAAGAATAGCTAAGAAATAGGCGAACAATAAAGAATAATCTATCATTTAACTAATGCCTTTTTTATTTTTAATGGACATATTTTATTTACAAGTGCTCATCTAAACTAGCATTCAACTCTAAATCATTCTTAGTCTCGACCGTACCACCAAGCCCCTTTACCAAATCTGCCATTAAATCCTTATCAGTCTGTCTGGTCAGGAAATTCAATAGATTGTCAGCCGTATATTCTTTCAAACCATCTACTGAATTATTCTCTAAAGCATCTACCAAAAAAGCACCAAGTAATATTTTTTGCCGTGTTAGCTTCTTATCTAACTTCTGCTTCTCTCTATTTATCTTAAGCTCAAGCTCATTGATCTTCTGCTGTTCTTTTAGATCATTACCACCAAGTAAGCTCATACCTTTCTCCTAGATTATCAAATTATTTACTTACCTAACTATAGCAACTTCGCCAATACCTAACAACAGTTTATGATATAGTTATTTGACAGATGGTTGAGTCCCACTGACTAAGTGCGAGTTTTCGACTTTACAAATGTTTATTCCCTACGGTAATACATTTATAAAATCAAAACATCGGCAGGGATAAACCCCCACACCCCCAGAACTACGAAAAGACGTAGTGCTAAAAACCAAAAAACTGAGCTTGTAGAAATGGCTATTTTCATCGCATCGACTAAATCAATATCACGAGGCAAGGGACAAAGTGCCGTTGCCAGTGCGAGCTATCGCGCAGGGGTTGAGCTTGAAGATAAGCGCTATGGCAAAACTCATGATTACTCAAAAAAGCATGGCGTGATGAGTGCGGATATTATTTTGCCGACAGCATTGGCTGCTACGGGCGCTGATATTGATCGTAGTGATTTATGGAACAAAGCGGAGTTTGCCGAGAAGCGCAAAGATGCGCGAGTGGCTAGAGAATGGCTAGTCAATCTACCTTATGAATTAAGCGCAGAAGACCGAAAAGAGTTAGCGCATAGCTTCGCCCAAACCCTAGCCGACCGTTACGGCACGATTGCCGATTGCGCCATTCATGAGCCTACTCAAAAAGAGATTGATCGCGGTGCAGATCCGCGCAACTATCACGCCCATATCATGTTTACCACGCGCACCGCAGAGCTTGACGAAAATAATGAAATCATACTAACCGACAAAGCGACTATTGAGCTATCAGACAAAAAGCGGCGTTCACTTAGCATGGAACGCGTGAGCCATGAGATTACAGACGTTCGCCAAATATGGGAGCAGATTGCCAACGAAAAACTGGCTGAGCATGACCATAAACTGATTGATAGTCGCAGCTATGCCGCGCAAGGGATTGATATTGAGCCACAGCTCAAAATGGGATCAGTCGCTACCAAGCTGGAACGTGACAAATACGAGCGAGAGCTAAGAAAAGCTGAACAAGCCAAAGCAGAAGGCAAGCATTACGAGATTGATAAAACGCCAGCAACACAGCTTGGCACCATCAACGAAATAATCAACGAGCGTAACGAGCTGGTATGGGGCGTAGAGCTTACCAAAAATCAGATCGTGAATGATGCCGCTGATGCCATTATCTTAAACGGTCATAAAATCAAAGATATTGAACACAGCACATCGCCACCAAGCAGGACAACCGTAGCAGATGAACCCATCAAAAAATCAGAACCAGCACCTGCGCCGAAGCCTAAAGCACCCACACTCGATGCGGTAGCAAAAGCCATGGCAATGGCTCAGGGCATTAAGAGCAAACGCGCAGATGAGCAAAAACAAAAAGAGGTGGCGCTAGAGCAGCAAAGGCAGTGCGAGCTTGCCGAACAACAAAAACGTGAACAAGCCGAACGTGAGCGCATTGAACAGGCACGAGCCGACAGAGCAAGGCAGCTTGCGCTTGAAAACAAGCAATTCCTTGACGACAAAAAAGCGCTGTATGCATCTGTAATGGAACAATTAGAGCAGCATACGCAGAAAGGGATTGATCCAAACAGCAAGACCGGCAAACTTATTTTAGCGATTTCAGTCGCTAATGAGGTCATGCACAGCTTCAATCAATACACAGACAACCCAGACACCACACAAAGACAGCGCGAGCTTGCGTCAAATGAGCGTGGCGCGTTAACGGACTTAGTAAGCGACAAATCACAGCAAGCACTGAATGAGATCAAAAATCTTCACTATACCAGTGAGCGTAAAACGCACACAGAAGCCCTACAAGACGTTTTAACTGAATTTATAGACCATCACAGCCAAAACATCGAAAAAAACCAGCAGCAAGCACTACAGAGCGCACAAAAAGAGATTACAGACTACAGTAACGAGATTAACCGCAGCCGCAGCTATGGATTAGGAAGATAAAAAATGTCAGAGACCCCCAACCTTGAAGACCTACTTGCCGCCATTGCAACGCTCACCGAGCATAATACGGCCTTGTTAGAGAGGATAGAGGAAAAAGACCAAGCCACCAAAGACAGAGATGCAGCAAACGCCAAGCTGGTAAACGATCTAATAGCCCAGCTCAAAGATTATCAAGAACGAGAGAATGTCATCAAATCAGCGATTGCTATTGGTGCGGCTAAAGAGGTTAGCAAAGAGGTGTCTGCTGTACTGAATCACTACCATAACCAATTAACGCAAGGCGTTGCTGGTCATGTTGCTAAGGCCAATCATCACTTAGTGCAAACTGTAAACCTAGCCACCACCAGTATTAATGATTTATCCATATTGTCTACAAGAATGAATAAAACCTTTGATGCTAACTTTAAGAGTTTGAGCTTCTTTGCGACTGAGTTTCAAGATCAAAATCGGCAGTTAGCTAATGATGCCAAAAACACATTAACCAACGTTAGAACAGAAGCTAAAGAAGGCGCTAAACAATATACCAAAGCGCTATCGGATGAATTTGCTAGATCACTAAGCTGGAAGGCTTCTGCTCTCGTAGGTGGTATCTGTGCTTGCATATTTGCCCTTACGTTATTGTCTGTTTTACTACTTGTACCTAGCAAAACAGAAATAGCTCAACGTAAGGCTGATTATCAGCGTTTAGAGAAGGCTGTTGTTGTTAATAATGTCGTCAAAGGTCAAGATGGTTACTATGCGAGAATCAAGCCAAAATCTTGTTTTATAGGTACAGATAGATACCAATACTGCAAATTTAGATAGATCAAAGCGCTTATCTTCTTAGTTAATAAAAAAAAGAAAAAAGGTTTTTAATGCTTTTAATGCTTTTAATAGCTTTTAAGTCCGCTACAGCCCTTGTTAATAAAGGCACTCACGACCCATAGAACGTAGTTTACTTACCCATAGAACGTAGTTTACTTACCCATAGAACGTAGTTTACTTACCCATAGAACGTAGTTTACTTACCTTATAACGATATGTATTTATTTATCGTTATAATGATGCTATATTACTTATCGTTATATAGTTAGAGGGGCTAAGTTGATGAAACCAAGTATGAATGCAGGTAACAATAAGATGGATCTTATAGTTAAGACAAACAGACTAAATACAGCAATCCAAAATCTTACGCTCGCTGAAATAAGGTTGGTTCAGTTGGCTATCATAGATAGCAGAGAGAAAAATGAAGGTTTGTCAGCCGATAAGCCTTTAACTATAAAAGCATCAAGGTACGCTGAAGCGTTTGGGACGACACGACAGGGTGCTTATGACGTCCTTAAAAAAGCAGAAGAAAATCTATTCGAGCGTAGGTTTACTTTTTTAGACGAAAACGATGGCTATCCGGTTAAGTCGCGTTGGATAAGTCAGGCAAAATATAAGCAGGATAAAGGTACTATTGAGATTATATTTACGCCTGCGGTAGTGAATGAAATAACACGTATAAATGGTATAGAGCAGTTTTTTACTAAATACACGTTAGAACAAACATCAATGCTCAATAGCATGTATTCAGTACGTTTGTATGAACTTCTAATACAGTGGCGTGAAGCCAAAAAGACACCTTTATTTGGCTTAAAAGTATTTAGAGGTCAACTTGGAGTGGACGATGATGAATATGAACGGATGTGTGACTTCAAATCTGGTGTTTTAAACAAAGCTATAAAAGAAATTAACAAGCACACTGATATCAAAGTTAGCTATGAGCAAGAAAAAGATGGTAAAAATATTATCGGCTTTAAATTTAAGGTAATTTCAAAAAGTAAGCCGAAAGGCAATAACCAACAAAGTATTAGTAGAGATGCAGATACAGCAGATATGTTTACGGTTGAAGATCTAAATGATAAACAGCTAGGACGTATTGCTCGTAATCCCCAGTTTATTACTGACTATAATCACATGGTTAGCCCTACTAGCCCAGCTGGACAGTCGCAGCAAGGATGGGAGTTTGAGATGATTAATCGCCTTAAAAAAGACGCCTCTCAATTTAAGAAACGTCCAGTCAGGGATTATTTAGAGTATTAAGGCTAGCGGTCTATTATAAGTGGTTCCATTATAGCAGTCTGTTTTAAGTGGTCTGTTAATAGGTTTGAAGGGTCAAATAGCTGGTTCCCTTGGGGTATACCAAAAGAGCCCATCCCAGATTCTGTGTAACTGCCATTTAGATTAAATGCTTACTAATGCGATCATCAAACATAATCATAAAGCGATT
>NZ_RRYX01000136.1:0-6691 GCF_014861375.1 Psychrobacter sp. FME5
TTAGGGTTTAAAACGCCTATGCAGGCGTTCTATAATATTAATTAGCGTTGCACTTGGTGTGTTAATCTAAGTAATTAAAGGTTCTTACTCTAATAGCATGATAATGAATGCTACTATATTTGAAAGACTATCAACAAATCCTAAGTATATCCTGGGGTGGGAGTTTGCATGCGTATTGTAGTTTGTGATGATGAGCCACTAGCGCGTGAGCGTTTGGTTAGAATCGTACAGGAGTCAGGTCATCAAGTGGTTGCGCAAGCGACAACAGGCGCAGAAGCCATTATCGCTGTAAAAACCGAGCAGCCTGATATTATATTGTTGGACATTCGCATGCCTGAGATGGATGGTGTGCGCTGTGCCCAAGAGCTTGCTCAACTTGAGCATCCACCAGCGATTATATTTGTGACAGCTTACGATCATTATGCGATTGCTGCCCTAAAAGCTAACGCCATTGGTTATTTATTGAAGCCTGCAAACAAAGACGAGTTGTTAGAGGCGTTAGATAAAGCAAAAAATTTAAACGCGGCGCAATTAAATGAAATACGTAAGCTTGAAAACCCAACGGCGCGGCCAGTGCGTGAACATATCGCTGCTCGCACTCACCGCGGTGTAGAGCTGATTAAACTCAAAGATATCTATTATTTTACTGCCGATCAAAAGTATGTCAAAGTACGCCACAAAGACGGCATTGTGCTCATCGATGAAACGCTAAAAGAGCTTGAACAAGAGTTTGAAGACCGTCTATTCCGTGTGCATCGCAATGCGATTATCAATCTAAGTTTCTTGGATTTTTTAGAGACCTTAGATGCGGGACAATATCAAATTCGCTTTAAAGGCATTGAGGAGACATTAGCCGTTAGCCGTCGTCACTTGCCAGCGTTACGCGATAAGATTCAAAGCATGTAACGCGCTGTTTTTATAGCGCAATAATCATCCCATATCATCGCACCCTTATTTATGCTTAAATAGGGGTATTTTTTTGCGTCAGCATGAGCCATAAATGAATTATATCGCCCCTCTTTTATGGCAAGCCGTCAGTCGTGTTTCGTGCTGAGCCTTTAGCACTGACGCTATAGGCACTACCATCATAGTATCAAATTTATAATAATATTGACTTTACCGAGGCCCTTTATGAGCAATCCGCAGCAATCCGCATTGACTACTTTAAATATTGCAACGCGCCAGAGCCCTTTGGCACTATGGCAAGCTGAGCACATTCGTGACCGTCTACTAGAGATGTATCCTGAGTTGACGATTAACTTGCTAAAAATTGTCACTAAAGGTGACAAGATTTTGGACACCCCATTGGCTAAAATCGGTGGTAAGGGTTTGTTTGTCAAAGAGCTTGAGCAAGCACTATATAGTAAGCAGGCAGATATCGCAGTGCACTCCTTAAAAGACGTACCGATGCAGCTCCCTGAAGGGTTGACGCTTGGTGTGTATTGCAAACGCGCCTCACCAACCGATGCTTTCGTCTCTAACACCTACAATAATATCGATGAGTTGCCTCAAGGTGCGGTGGTTGGCACCTCAAGTTTGCGTCGTCAGTGTCAAATAAAAGCCTATCGCCCAGACCTACAAATCAAAACTTTACGTGGTAACGTCGGTACGCGCTTGGGTAAGTTGGATGCTGGCGAGTATGATGCAATTATTTTAGCGACCAGTGGTTTGCAGCGTATCGAGCTGGATGAGCGGATTCGCGGTGAGCTTGATATCAATGCCTGCTTGCCTGCAGTTGGACAAGGTGCGCTAGCGATCGAATGTCGTGAGGGTGATGATGAGGTGTTAAAACTACTGGCGCCGCTTAATGACGACAAAGCCCGTATTCGCCTTATCGCTGAGCGTGCGCTAAACCGTCATCTAGAGGGTGGCTGCCAAGTGCCGATTGCCGCTTATGCCGTGTTGCAAATGGCGAATGAAACGAGTACCAATAATGATGACAACGGTGATAATGGTAATAACGACAATGGTAATGTATTGTGGTTACGCGGCCGTGTGGGTCAAGCCGATGGTAGCGAGCTACTAAAATCAGAAAAACGCTTGACGTTAGTTGGTACACAAGATGAGCAAGAAGCGCAGGCCAATCAGCTGGGTATCGATGTCGCAAAAATGCTGCTCGCTGATGGCGCTGGTGCTATCTTGGCAGCAATTTATCATCCTGAATAACGCATAAATGCCTTTAGCTCTTTAATCATAGCCTTAACCATAATAGCCCCTTGTCATTATTGATGCGGGCCTATGGTTAAGCCCATCCTATCAGCCATTTGTCATGGTATGTCTATGTCATCATCAACGTCATCATCAACTCATGTTAAGCCCAGTCATAACAACCAACCGACTGCTCAAGATTCGTTACTACCACCAATAGTCATCAATACTCGCCCAGTGGAGCGTGCAGCCCCTTTGACGCAGTATCTACAAGCAGCACAGCTGACCGTGGTTGAGATGCCAATGTTAGCACTACAGTCGCGACCAACGACTGAGCAAGACATGGTGCTGATGCGTCAATGGCTAGCCGGTGATTATAAGGCGCTGGTTATCGTCAGTCCAACCGCTGCGGCTTCGGGTTTGGCGGTTTGGCAAGCGCTTATAAGTGAGCAGAGTGCGCAAGATAGCATTGATAGTCATCGCTATACAGAAACCAAAGAGGTAAAGGCGCCAAGCCATCTTATTGCAGTGGGTGAAGCGACCGCTGCGGTGTTAAATGATGCCAAAATACAGCCGGCAAGTTACCAAGTACGCCAGCCTAAAGTTGCCAATAATGAAGGGATGCTGGCAATGCCTGAGATTGAGAGTCTACAAGCAGGTGATAAACTGCTGGTATGGCGCGGTTTGGGTGGCAGGCGACTATTGGTCGATACGCTACAGGCGCGTGGTGTGCATATTGATAGTATTGCTTGGTATGAGCGTACCATGCCTGTCGATGCGATGGCGCAATACCAGCAATGGCTACAAGGCTTCTTGACACAAGACATAGCACCATCGAAGCAGTCAAAGCCAATCGTCGTTGTGAGTAGTGGTACGGCTTTTGAGCATTGGGAAAGTGTGGTTAAAACAGTCGCAGAACAGGCTTTAGAAAAAAACTTAGATAGTGATATGCTATCCAGTGTAGCACTGAAACTAACCGATTTTGCGTATGTGGTACTTGGTGAACGCTTGGCCAATATCGTCGCTGAGCAGCAATTGAGCTATTGGCGTGTAGAAGATTTGGCACCAGAAACCATTCTCGCTGCGATCAGCGCCAAACCTTACAACGCTAAAACCTAGCATTTTATACCTGTCCTTCATTGCTGTTGATACGTTCAAACTGACCAATAACGGTACCGCTTTATGTCCATGAATTCTGAGCCTTTATCTGAGGATCCTGCTGCCGTCCAGCAGCGCCGGCAAGCAAATATTTTATTGCTGCGCTTGCAATGGTTGGTTATTTTATTGCTTATAGCCGCTTTATTATGGCTTTATATCAGCCAGCAGCGTTTTCAATATAGTGTCGATGAGCGTTTGCATAGCAATGAACAAGTAGTCAGCCGTCTAAATGAGATGGACGATCGTTTGTTTGCCATGAGCCAGCAGACGTTGCCTGAGCCGATTACCAAAGCCAGTAGCCAAGCGCAAAATCAGCTTGATTTGTTGCGTATTCAAATACAAGCCGTGGATAGATTGTTGGCAGACAATAACGATAGTGCCGCGATTGATTTGTTGCGCGGACTGCATTGGCAACTTTCTCAAAGCGGTAATGAGATATCTCCTGCATTAACCGTGGTTATTAAACAAGGCTTGCTCAAAGACATTGAACGCTTGCAGGCAAGAAGCTCTCAGCCCAGTCCTTGGCAGCTACAAAACCTAGCCATTCAAAATATTCAAGAATTTTTGCACAGCCACGAGCGTGCCATAAATATTAATAGCAGCGAGCAAAAAAAGACGCCAACAACAGTTAAAGCCAACGACGATAATACCAGTCTAAGCCGTAGACAACTGACGATTCACGAAGTTATTATGACACTGAATCTAGCGAGCCAAGCCAGCAATATGCGTGAGCACGACCAACTTATCAGCTATTTGACCCAAGCGCGCAAACAACTACAGACACTAGCGCCAAAGTCATCAGCCAGCAATGATACGTCATCGGCTAGTAATCGCAAAAAGCCAGAGTCAGTCGCATCAACAGCCACCAAAAAAGCAGATAAAAATGCAAAAAATCTGGTAAATAACTTAGCAGTAACGCAAGCCCCCGAGGATATTTCAGAGGTGGTTGATTGGTTGGATCAATTGATTAGCAATGCCCCAAAACCAACGCCATTGCTAACCACTCAGATTTTGGATAAACCTCAGCGCTGATATAGTCATTTCGAAATAAAATCAATACGCTGATGTCACCGTGCGGTTGGTATAAATCTTCCTTGCGTGCTGTGCCTGCGCCGACAGAGGCTGCGAAAAATTCATCCCAACCGCACTGTCTCGTTTTTAATACACTGTATCGTTTTTAAATTGAATCGACTATATAATATAGGATATAAAAGAGGGACGTTATGACTGGTTTAAAAAATAATTCAGGGTCAGCAGCAGAAAGCACAAACAATCTTCGCCCTGATGAATTGGCGCATTATCCCATTATTCATCACCAGCCCATTCATTGGGGTGAAATGGATGCGTTCAATCATCTCAATAACGTGGTCTATTATCGTTACGCTGAGTCAGCACGTATTGGTTATTTACGAGCGCTTGGTATGTTTGATGGCAGCATGGTCACGGTATTGGCACAATCAAGTTGCCAATACTTACGCCCAGTGACCTATCCCGATACGTTATTATTAGGGGTACGCTGTCAGCGCTTAGGTAATACCAGTATAGTCATGGAGTATAGCTATTATAGCTGCGCTCAAGAAACTATAGTCGCGACGGCTGAAGCAGTTATAGTGCGTTTAGAGAGTAATGCTAAGGACAAATTGCCGTGGACAAACGAGGAGCGTGAGCGGTTATTAACTTTAGAAGCAGAAGTGGGTCATACGCCTGAGCTTTAAAGCTGACACCAAACCCAAAAAGTACGATTAGCTGTGTCAAATTCGTTTAGTCTATAGTGCGTAGCACTTGCACTCGTTTGCCTTGCTATTCTAATTTTTGTGAATGGTATAAATATTGAATAAACGAAAAAAGGCACGCTAACATTAAATTAGCGTGCCGTTTCATAAATGATGGATATCGAATCAGACAGTCAATCAAATATTAGTCTTGTTTGGGTGCGTGAACAAAATCGACCACGTTTAGGTCAAAGCCTGATAATGCAAAAAACTTCATTGGCGATGACAACAAGCGCATATCTCGAACCCCTAAATGGCGTAAAATCTGGGCACCAACCCCGATGCTGCGATAAGGTTGCTGGGTAATCGTTGACATCGATTGATTATCAGAAGCTTTATCAAGCGCCTCGCCCAAATCAATCGGCTGATGATTACCAATCCACACCAAAACCCCGCGTTCTGAAGCACTAATTTCTTCTAATGCCAATTGCACGCTCCAGCCACTACGACCTGTCGTGTCATTTTTTGCAGCAAACAAATCACGCAATGGGTGGAAACCATGCACACGTACGGTACTCACGCCTTCGCTCACATCGCCTTTGACCAAGGCTAAATGCGTCTCGTCAGCACCAAACTCACGGAAGCGATGCAGGGTAAAGGTGCCATGCTCAGTCTCAAAAGGACGCGACTCAATCTCTTCTACCGTCTGCTCATTGGCAATACGATAATTGATAAGATCGGCAATCGTACCCATTTTGATACCATGTTCTTTGGCAAATATCTCTAAATCGTCACGGCGCGCCATCGTACCATCAGCATTGATAATTTCGACAATCACCGCTGCTGGCTCAAGGCCTGCCAGTCGAGCCAAATCACAACCCGCTTCGGTATGGCCAGCCCGATGCAGGACGCCGCCGTTTTGTGCCATGATTGGGAAGATATGCCCCGGCTGAACAATGTCTTCAGGTTTGGCCGAAGAGGAAACAGCTGCCTGCACGGTACGCGCGCGATCGGCGGCAGAGATACCGGTGGTGACGCCTTCTGCCGCTTCGATAGACACGGTGAAGTTGGTGCTAAATTTTGCCTCATTGCGGTCTGACATCAGCGGTAATGCCAGCTGCTGGCAACGTGCCTGCGATAAGGTTAAGCAGACCAAACCCCGCGCATGGGTAATCATAAAGTTAATATCTTCTGGGCGCACATGGGTCGCCGCCATGATGATATCGCCTTCGTTTTCGCGGTCTTCATCATCCATCAAGATGACCATTTTACCAGCACGAATGTCTTCTATAATCTCAGGAATCGTATCTAAACTCATAGTAAGTCTCAATGTTTTATTATTATACCCAACCCAAAAAATACGATTAACGATGTCAAACTCGCTTAGTCTACTAAAGGTAGCACTAACACTCGTTTTCCTTGCTACTCAGATTTTTGGGAATGGTACTAATACATATGTGTGATTGGGGATATAAAATGTTATTTGTCTATTGTAGCAGTAGATTGCTCAAAGCGCTGTTGCGGTTAGGCAAAGTGGCTCATGGTCAAAGCAATCTGCTGGCTACTATAAAAATCAAGCACTCAATTGGCTTGTATAGGGGCTGTATAGAATTGGGAAATAGTTGAAAAAAATAAGCAACGCCTTACACTCTTGTTTACCACAACAAAGAGAA
>NZ_RRYX01000137.1:0-6540 GCF_014861375.1 Psychrobacter sp. FME5
AGTATGGACATACTTAAAAACTTTGCGCGCAAAGTTTTTAAGTATGTCCATACTAATTAATATTCTGTATTTATACTAAATAGAGAGTACATGAGTGAGTTGAAATTATGAATAAAATCTGGATAGCCCCATCTATACTTGCCGCAAATTTTGCTCGGCTAGGCGATGAAGTACGATCTGTATTAGATGCTGGAGCTGATATTATTCACCTTGATATTATGGACAACCATTATGTTCCTAATCTTACTATGGGACCTCAAGTTTGTGCTGCACTACGAGCTGAAGGGATAAAGGCACCAATAGATGTCCATCTAATGGCAACTCCTGTCGATTCCTTAATAATTGACTTTGCGAAAGCTGGTGCCACTTATATCTCCATCCATCCAGATGCCACGACCCATTTAGATCGGTCACTCCAGCTTATTCGAGATTGCGGTTGTAAACCCGGATTAGTTTTCAACCCTGCTACTTCTCTTGATGCCTGTCAATATGTGATGGATAAAATTGATCTTATTCTCATCATGTCGGTCAATCCTGGTTTTGGTGGTCAAACATTTATTCCAGCTGTTCTTCCCAAAATTAGAGAAGCAAGAAATTTGATTGATAACAGTGGCAGAAATATTCGTTTGGAAGTAGACGGTGGTATTAAAGAGGAAAACATTGCAGAGATAGCGAGGTGTGGGGCGGATACTTTTGTCGCAGGCACCGCGATTTTCGGAAAACATGATTATGAGCAAGTAATCACAGCAATGAAAGCTAGTGCAGCTTCGGCAAGAGATTCTTAAATACTAGCAATGTAATTCAGAAAATATATTTTAATTTTTGGAGAATTAATAATGGCGCACCCGCCACTTAAGAACAATAACCTTATTCGTGCATTGCTATGCCAACCGGTTGATAGAACACCGATTTGGTTGATGCGTCAAGCAGGTCGCTATCTTCCTGAGTATAGAGCACTGCGTGAACGTGTTGGATCATTTGTTACGTTAATGAAAACCCCTGATTATGCGACAGAAGTGACGTTACAGCCACTTCAACGTTTTGATTTGGATGCTGCTATTGTTTTTTTCGACATTTTAACAATTCCTGATGCAATGGGGTTAGGTCTGTATTTCGTCGAAGGCGAAGGTCCGAAATTCATGCATCCAGTACGTGATGAAAAGTCTATTGATCGGTTGTCACTCCCTCCACAAGAATCTCTTTCTTATGTATATGATACTGTTACTCAATGCCGCCATGAGCTAGGTGGTAAAGTACCTCTGATTGGTTTCTCAGGGAGTCCATGGACCTTAGCTTGTTACATGGTTGAAGGGGAAGGTTCTAGAGATTTCCACATAGTGAAAAAGATGCTTTATAAAAATCCTGAGATTCTACAACGCTTACTTAAATTGAATAGTCAGGCAGTAGTGCAGCACCTTAATCAGCAGATTGAAGCTGGTGCTCAAGCTGTTATGATTTTTGATACTTGGGGAGGTATGCTTAATCATTCAGCTTACAGAGAGTTTTCATTACAACATATAACTTATGTAATTGAGAATTTGAAACGTCAACATGACGGGCAGCAAATTCCATCTATTGTCTTTACGAAAGGTGGAGGACAGTGGCTACAGGATATGGCAAAATGTGGAGCAAATGCGCTAGGCCTAGACTGGATGACCGATCTCGGTTCTGCACGCCAAATTGTAGGAGATCAAGTAGCGCTACAAGGTAACTTAGATCCAGCTGTTTTACTTGCTTCTAATTCACAGATCAAGGATGAAGCTGATCGAATCATGACCTCATTCGGAAAAACGGCAGATGGCTCTGGGTATGTTTTTAATCTTGGACATGGGATTTCTAAAGATACTGAAGTTGAAGCAGTTGAGGCACTGGTAGAAGCAGTTCATCAATTCCGATTTCCAACTGGAAGCAGTATATGAAAGATTCTATATTTGATTTTGATAAAATGCTTTGCTTTGCTTTGTACTCAACGTCAAATGCTATGATGCGCAGTTATGCTAAACCATTGAAAGAAATAGGTATAACTTACCCACAACTGTTGGTTTTAGTAGCGCTCTGGGAACAGAATGATGTATCGGTCAGTACACTTAGCGAAAAGACTTTATACGATTTAGGGACGCTGACGCCAATTATTAAACGTTTAGAAAGTGCAGGTATGATAAAAGTTTATCTTGATTCTTTGGATCGTCGACGTCGAAACGTGATGATCACAGAACAAGGTCTGGAACTTAAGGCATCCGTAACCGAGATATTTGAAGATATGCGCTGTAGGATTAATCTAACGGACGAAGAAGTTATTGCTGCATTGAATATTTTTAGAAAAATAAAAGGTGGACTTATTACATAGTTTATTATGCTATACAGTTTTTTATACTACAGAAGGTTATAAATATTAGTTAAATGCCTTAACTATAAATTGCATCTAAAATAGTTTTAGGTTCTAAACTCTCTACACGCCAATAACCTAATTGTTGTTCAGCAACTATCTTAGCTAAACGCGACCCCAATACCACATAGTTAAAGTCTGCTAGTTTAAGCGGGACAACTTTGATGTCCGAATCAAATAGTATTGGTTGATTGACTATAGTTATCCAATGATTAAAGGCTTCTCTACTACTAATGATAACAATAGGCTTTGATTGCGCTGCTGACACAATAAAGGGCTTATTGAACTGCTGTAACCATTGATGATAACTAATAAGTGCATTGCATTGCATAGTGTTTTCATACCATGCAATGCTATCAATACAGACACCACGCGCCTTTAATGTATTAACCAACAACCTCCGTCCACCAAGACCGCGCCATACTAATAGTTTATCACCCGCTTTCAGCTGCTCAATTTCCTTCATTACTAGCATACCTTCATTACTAGCAATTATTGGCTGTACAACCCGATGATTCTGGGACTTTACTCGGGTATCTTTCAACAACGTTGCGGCAGTCGCATTGCCAACTGCTATGATCATACTATCAGATTCGTTGTTAACACGCGCTTTTAAAATGGCTGATAATAACTTGTTGTTATCAGCCATTAGTGATTCTTCCTCAAGTGCTTTCCACATTCTTAAACCTGATATTGCTGCGGTTGGACTCATGACAACTAGCGCTTTGTAGCCACCTGTTAACCAATCACACATTAATCCAATATCAATTTTTGATATTTGGCGTAGCTGCAATGCTAGTAGCGGTATATCAACTACTGTAAAACCGGCGGCTTGCAAATGATGTGTTAAGAGAGCAGAACGTTCTATTGGGCGAGTATTAATAACAATTGGTAAGGAAGATGACGATGCGGAATAGGACATAGAGATACCATTTCTTGCAAGACTCAAGATCGTTTAACGTGAATTTTGTGTAGCGACCCACTAATTTTAGAATATTATTAAGGGCATACCCCAAGGGAACCAGTTATTTAGCCCCTCAAACCTATTAACAGACTACTTAAAACAGACTGGTATAATGGAACCACTTATAACAGACTGTTTGAATAAAAAAGATGGTTACTAACCTCTTTTTAGCAAAATTCTATATAACTGTGGTCGCTCCCTCTCCCTTTGCTATCATAATCGCTCTCTAGCGCTCGTTTAAGCATCTTCTAGGCTCTAATTACCCATAAGTACCTAATAACTGTCTTAGCATGCCTAACAAGCCTATAAGACAGTTTAAGTAGCTGCTTAGCAAAACACTTCAACAAACTGAACTTTTACAGTCAATTTGAAATGACAGTTAACTGTAAGGTGCCACTAATCTTGAACCATTCCTAGCATGTGATAATTTCTGATCCTAAATTTATCAAAAAACAAGCTTAGAAAATCTCTTAAATTGTCTTAAATTTTATGTCTAATAACGGATTATTTAACTATGTGATTTAAGGTTTTTGTGTTTTTAAGGTTTTTAAAGACTTTTAAGAGCTTTTACGTCCGCCACAGCCCTTGCCAGTTGTGGCTTTCACAGCCCATACCACTACGTCTATCGACCCATACCACTACGTCTATCGACCCATACCACTACGTCTATCGACCCATACCACTACGTCTATCGACCTTATAACTACAGCATGTTGAAGTTTGTATTGGAATAGGTTTACAATACTTAGGATTTCTACCAATGAGTGAGAATAATGGATAACTGCAAGCTAGTGACAAAAGACAATAAATTAATCAGTGCCAGTTACTCGCTTGGTATACCTGAGCAGCGTATTATCTTTTTGGCTATCGTTGCAGCAAGGGCACAAGATAAGTTGATTGATGCTAGAGGTGTACTGCAAATCCATGCAAGTAGCTATCAAGAACAATTCAAGGTGGAAAAGCATACTTCATACGATGCGCTAAAAAGTGCGACTAGGGGTTTATTTGATGCTTACTTTGAATATGACGATATTCACAAGCAGACAGGAAAACCAGTACATCACCTCGTTAATTGGGTGCAAAAGATAAGTTATATTGACACAGCGGGTATGATTGAATTGCAGTTCACCGATGATGTTATCCCCCTGATAACAAGACTTAGCGAACAATACACAGAATATGATCTCAAGCAGGTTAGCGAGTTGCAAAGCGAGTACGCAATAAGACTTTACGAATTAATTATGCAATGGAAGTCAGTTGGCAAGACCAACAAGATAGCGACTGACGACTTACGTAAAAAGCTAGGGGTTAAGCCTGAGCAGTACAAAGAAATGCACAACTTCAAGGCTAGAGTTTTAGACCATGCAAAGAAACAAATTAATGAGCATACTGACATAACAGCCGATTATGTTCAGCACAAAACCGGCAGGGTAATAACTGGCTTTACCTTCACATTTAAACAAAAGAAAGCACCTGAGCCGATAGCCAAAGATGATGCGTTCATCAAGATGACAGATAGCCAAGTAAAAACATTCAGTGCCAAACTTGCTGCCTTACCTGAACTTGGCAGTAATGCGCCTATTGGTAAAAGTACCGCTGAGTTTGCCGCTATTATCGCTAATGATCTAGTAGATGAAAATAAGCAAGCCCAGTATATGCCCTATCTTGCAAAGTTAGGTTATCAACCTAAAAAGCATAAGGCATAGCACCATTTTAAATTTCACATATTTTTGCTTTTTAACACTACGTCTTTTCGTAGTGTTGGGGGTGTGGGGGCTTTGCCCCTGCCGATGTTTTGACTTTATAAATGTATGACCGTTAGGGATAAACATTTGTGAAGTCGAAAACTCGCACTTAGTCAGTGGGACTCAACCATCCGTCAATTAACTATATCATAAACTGTTGTTAGGTATTGATGAAATTGCTATAGTCAGATGAGTAAATAATTTGATAATTTAGGATTGTAATATGAGCTTACTAGGTGGTAATGATTTAAAAGAACAGCAGAAGATTAATGGTCTTGAGCTTAAAATAAATAGAGAGAAGCAGAAGCTAGATAAGAAGCTGACACGGCAGAAAATACTACTGGGTGCTTTTCTTGTGGACGCTTTAGAGAAGGATTCTGTACAGGGATTAAAAGACTATATCGCTAAGACACTGCCCGAATATTTAACAAGGCAAACAGATAGGGAGCTATTAAAGGGTCTCATTGAAAACTTGGGTGGTACTATGGCAGCTGATAACAATGAAGACAAATCAAATATTGAAAGAAATATTTGATAAAATTAAAAAAGAAAACCCTGCACAAAGGCAGGGTTTTCGCATCTGTCTAGGGGGGAGGTGTTAACCTACGATACCCCTAGCTCACAACTTAATTATAAGGCTTTCTAGGTATGAATTCAACTGTTAACGGTGAAAGGGTAAAAGGTACGCTATCTTCACCAAGACTATCTACTTACGAAAGAGAGGCTTCTGACTTAGAGGGCGCTTTAGAATTGTATCTATGGAATGCAAATGCATCAGGCGCATTTTTCCCTTGCCTACATATTTGTGAGGTAACTATCAGAAACGCGGTTTCAGAGGTGCTGTTTAAGCTACATGGTAATCAATGGCCTTGGAATAATGGTTTTATAAATACTTTGCCTAATCCTAAATATGGCGATAATCCAAGAAGAAACCTACAGAAAGCAAGCGCTAAGTCATCTGATGTTAACAAGATCATACCTGAGCTGAACTTTGTGTTTTGGCAAAAAATGTTTACCAGTCGTCATGATGATCAGTTGTGGCTGCCTCACTTTAGAGCTATTTTTCCTAATGCTGATGCCAGTATTGCAATAAAAGTGCTAAGAGGTGAGATATATAATGATTTAGAAAAAATTCGAAAATTAAGAAATCGCATCGCTCACCATGAGCCAATATTTAGAAGAAAGCTCGATGAAGATTATAAAGCAATCATAAAAATAATAGACTATAGGTGTGAGGATACAGCTCAATGGTTGAGCTTAAACCAAAACGTAGTCTCGTTGCTGAATAATAAGCCTTGAGATCGATTACTTGTCAAGAATTACCTGTTAAGCACTATTAAAGGCCTTGCTTCCTATACTGGTAAGCAATAATAGAGTTGACATAATTAATTAGTATGGACATACTTAAAAACTTTGCGCGCAAAGTTTTTAAGTATGTCCATACT
>NZ_RRYX01000138.1:0-6518 GCF_014861375.1 Psychrobacter sp. FME5
TCAGAAGAGTGATCTATACCACCAATGCGATAGAGTCGCTAAACAGTGTGATTCGGACAGCGGTGAATAAGCGTAAGGTCTTCCCGTCTGATCAGGCAGCATTCAAAGTGGTGTACTTAGCAACCCAGCAGGCATCCAAAAAGTGGTCGATGCCGATCCGTAACTGGACGTCTGCCCTTAATCGCTTTATGATTATGTTTGATGATCGCATTAGTAAGCATTTAATCTAAATGGCAGTTACACAGAATCTGGGATGGGCTCAACTAAACAACAGACCAAGAAAACGCTTAGGGTTTAAAACGCCCAATCAGGTGTTCTATAATATAATTTAGCGTTGCACTTGGTGTGTTAATCTAAGCTCTATCAGGACGAGACGATAGCATTTTTTGCTATAATGTTGCTATGATAATTTATACCCTCTCCAGACGAGACTTTATAGCCGTTTTACCAAAACATAGAGATATTTATACTTTTATGGCAATATTTAAATGATAAATACCAGAACACTTCTTAACTTTAGCCTCTTTTAACCTTATCACCTTTTGAATTTAGCATTTCTTAAATTTAACTTTTTAAAACCCAGCATCCTTCAATAGTTATTAGGCTTGATAATAAGAATACGCCAAAAGAGCCCTAAAGACTTTGAAAAACTATAAAGCATGAAAAATTGAGAATAATATGATGACTAACACCTTGATTAATGAGCAACTGACGGTTGCAGCCATTCAAATGAATAGCCAGCAGAATATTGAAGACAATTTGGCCAATATAAAAGCCGCTATTATCAATGCAAGCACGCAAGGCGCACAGCTTGTCGTCCTACCAGAAAACTGCTGTAGTATGGGTAGGCAGTTTGCTACCGCAGAGCGGTTCGATGCGCTATCAGCAACGATAGCAGAGTATGCCCGCACCTATGGTATCTATGTATTGGCAGGCTCGCTGCCCTGCCCTTATCGTCCCGATGGCGTTATCGTTCCTGACGGTAGACTACGTCAGGTCAGCCAGCTATTTGCACCCGATGGTACCTGTGTTGCGCGCTACGATAAAATTCATTTGTTTACCGCAACCGTTGCCGATAAACAAGGCAGCTATAACGAAGCGGCAACGTTTGAGCCGGGTACACAAACGGTCGTCGTAGCGCTGGAAGTTGATTCAAGCGTTTATCAGTTGGGGATGATGGTTTGCTTTGATTTACGCTTCCCAGCCTTGGCACAGCGTTTACGCCAAGCGGGCGCGGAACTATTAACTGCGCCGTCGGCATTTACTTATTTAACAGGACAAGCGCATTGGTCGCTGTTACTACGGGCGCGTGCTTTAGACAGCCAATGTATGGTGATTGGCGCAGCACAAGGCGGCGAGCATGCGTATAAGGATGGCAATACGCGTCAAACTTGGGGGCACAGCACAATTACTGCTTATGATGGCACGATTATCAACAGCTATAATGATAGTGAATTGAACAAAGAAGCTGTGAATAAAGAAGCGATGAATCAACAGCAGAAAAATTATGAAATTGTATTAGCTGCTTTAGACAAGCCAGCCCAAATACAAGGACGACAAAAAATGCCTATTTTTGATTGTCATCGTTTGGCGTAAGGTGATTTTTTATAAAATAGTTTTTGATAAGATAATTTATAACAAACCTTTAAAACTAAATTATTGAATCACTGTCTTTAGGGGCATGTGACGCGCGCGGATGGGCGCGGTCATAAACTTGGGTAAGCTTAGCAAAGTCAACATGGGTATAGATTTGCGTGGTGCTAATATCGCTATGCCCAAGCATCTCTTGTACCGCACGCAAGTCACCGCTGCCAGATAACATGTGTGAGGCAAAACAATGACGCAATAGATGCGGATACATGTTTTGCGCGATACCCGCACGTGTCGCCGCGACTTTCAGCCGTTGCTGCACCGCTCGGGTTGATAGACGTGTGCCTAGTTTTTCACTGATAAATAATGCACTATCCATCTGCTCTACCCACAGATTGCGATGCGGTAGATAACGATTAATGGCTTCTGCTGCTTTTGCGCCCAATGGTACCAAGCGCGTTTTATTACCTTTACCCGTCACGCGAACACGCAAGTCAGCCAAATCTACATCTGCCATATCTAGCGCCACCAACTCGCCCACACGCAGACCGCTGCTATAAAGCAGTTCAAACATGGCTTTATCTCGTAACCACAAACGCGCTTGTTCGGGTGTATCAGGAATCTCTTGATCAAGCAGTTGCGTGAGTAAATCGACGTCAGCGATAGACGGTAGCGGTCTAGGGCTACGCTTAAGCTGGTAGCCCGTCGTTGGATTGATACGCGCCAAACCCTCTTCAATCAACCAACCGTAAAAATGGCGGATAGCCGACAGCTCTTGCTGGACGCTAGCAAGTGCAAGCTTGTCTTCATCAAGCCGTTGACTGATATGCTGGGCTAATTGACGCTTATCACAACGAGTCCACGTCAGCCGCTTACCACGTAAAAACAGCGCCAATTGATTCAAACCCGAGAAATAAGCCACCAGTGTGTGTTCGGAGTGGTTACGCACTGACAAGGTATTTAGCCAACGATGCACAGGTGCTAGTAATTCACGTAGCGCTGCATCTGCTTCGATGGTTTGAGCCAATTCTGCTGATAGCCATGATTGCGGGTCTGAATCTACTGTAGGCGCCATTGTCATATTGATTAGCCTTCTGGATTGGGTTTAATACCCGCTTGCGCCATCAGACCATCTGGACTAAATACCCCTTCATAAACAAAAGCGGTTGGCCCTGTCATCATCACAGAATAGCCTGGCTGCCACTTAACAATCATGCTGCCACCGTAGAGTTGGGCGCGCACATCTTCGCCTTCATCGAGCCAGCCCTCACGGATACCTACGGCCACTGCCGCACAAGCGCCTGTACCACAAGCTTGAGTCTCACCCACGCCGCGCTCATAAACCCGCAAACGAATATGACGCTGGTTCATGACTTGCATAAAACCAACATTGACGCGCTCTGGAAAGGCTGGATGCGCTTCGATAGCCTTGCCCAGTTTTTCGACGTCAGCATCGAGCACATCATCGACTTTGATAACGGCATGCGGGTTGCCCATATTGGCGACATATAACTGCACAGGTGTGCCATTAACATCGAGATGATAGGCGTTTTGAATCTTGGTGGTGGCTTTTGGGGTAAAGGGAATCTCACTTGGTTCAAACTTGGGTTTGCCCATATCCACTTCTACCCAACCATAGCGGTCAGTCGTCAAAGAAATAATACCGCTCGCCGTCTCAACGCGCAGGCGTTGTTTAAAGGACAGTTTACGTGCTTGCACAAAACGGGCAAAACAGCGTGCGCCATTGCCGCACTGCTCGATCTCTGTCCCATCGGTATTAAAAATACGATAACTAAAATCAACGTCAGGGCGCATTGGTGGCTCAACGACGAGCAATTGATCGAAGCCAATGCCCAAATGACGATCGCCCAATAACTGTACCAAATCCTTGGTTAATTCTAAGCGTTGGGTCACCAAATCGATGACCATAAAATCATTACCCAGCCCATGCATTTTTGTAAATTCTATTAGCATATCCTTGTTATCCTATCCTATTTTTATGTATGGCTTATATTAGCACGCTGCCAGATACAATCATAATTATCACCGCTACCAAACACTAAGTTCACTTTATACTAATACCAAACCCAAAAAGTACGATTAGCTGCGTCAAACTCGTTTAGTCTACAGCTCGTAGCACTTACACTCGTTTTCCTTGCTACTCTAATTTTTGTGAATGGTATAAACTATATCTTATACAGGCAAACTGATGCCCTTTATTAGAGCCCACCATAATTAAAGCTCACCATAATTAAAGCTCACCATAAAAAACCCATCGCCGTTATGACAATGGGTCGTTTTTATTAGGGACTGTATAGAATTCATCTATTAGGACTGCTGATTGCTAAAATTGTTTCAGACTAGGCGTAAGTCGAAGGTAATGTCGAGACCTTAGCTAGATTTACAACAACGTCTGGGGCAATTTTAGCATCAGTCAAGCAACAGGACTATTTTTTGCCACTTCCTAGCCAAAACTATCGCGCTTAGAATGACTAAACTTACTATTTTTGGCGTCGAATTTCCTAAAAAATAGTCTCTGTCAGTTCCATAGCTGAATTCTATACAGCCCCTAGTAAAGCGAGAAAAACGTAAATTTAGCAATAATTAATAGGATTATTTATCCTGCCACAGTACTTCATCCGCATATAGCGCTTCAATGGTTTCGCGCTGTCGAATCAGTTGATGACAATCATCAGCGACCATTACCTCACTAGCACGCGGACGCGAATTATAGTTGCTACTCATGGCGAAACCATAAGCACCCGCACCAGTTATTGCCAAGATGTCGCCTGTAGCTAACGATAATAAACGGTCTTTTGCTAAAAAGTCGCCCGTTTCACAAATTGCACCGACGATATCCCACGGCTGCGTGCCGTCAGTCTCCAAACCATTTTTAGGTAAGGTT
The DNA here is from genome assembly GCF_014861375.1 of Psychrobacter sp. FME5. NCBI lineage: Bacteria > Pseudomonadati > Pseudomonadota > Gammaproteobacteria > Moraxellales > Moraxellaceae > Psychrobacter > Psychrobacter sp. FME5. The sequence continues at coordinate 4,496 of NZ_RRYX01000138.1, forward strand.
GCAGGAATAACGGCCATTTCAGCTTGATATAAAGCGGGACGTATCAGATCATTCATTGCCGCATCGACGATGGCGAAATTTTTGTGCTCGGTTGGTTTTAACACATCGACACGTGTTAACAGTACACCAGCGTTGGCGACGATACTGCGACCCGGCTCAAAGAATACCGTCAAGCCAAGCTCGCTAAGTTTGGGTAATAACGCGCTTGCAAACTCACCGATAGATACAGGAGTTTCATCGATATAGCGTACACCAAGACCGCCGCCTAAATCAATATGACGCAGCTCGATACCTTTATCACGCAATTTATGTATTAGCTCAATAACTTTATCAAGTGCGGCAACAAATGGCGCAACCTCGGTTAATTGCGAGCCAATATGGCAATCGATACCGACGATATCGATATGCGACAGCTCAGCAGCTTGTTGGTAAACAGCAACCGCTTCTTCATGGGCGATACCAAACTTATTGTCTTTTAACCCTGTTGAGATATAAGGGTGGGTCTTGGCGTCGACGTTTGGATTAACCCGTAGCGATATCGGCGCTGACTTATCAAGCTGCTGAGCAACCTCATTGATTAAAGTCAGCTCACTAATAGACTCGACGTTAAAGCAGCCAATACCTTGGTTAAGCGCGTATTCAATATCGCTATAAGTTTTACCGACACCTGAAAACACCACCCTTGACGCCGCGCCACCTGCGGCTAATACGCGCATCAGCTCACCGCGTGAGACGATATCGAACCCTGCCCCTGCCTGTGCCAATACACCAAGTACAGCCAGATTAGAGTTGGCCTTCACCGCATAACAAATCTGATGGTTTAAGCTGGCAAAGCTATCGGTATAAGCCTGATAGACATCCAAAATAGCTTGTTTAGAATACACGTAACACGGTGTATCGTAGCACTCGACCAACGCTTCAATACTCACTTGCTCCATATGTAAAGCATTATTTTGGTAATGCAGCTCGGATAAGTGGGCAGTTAAAGCTTCAGGATTGACATAAAGTCCTTGCTCCGTTTGGGTAGTAACTGATTGATCGACGCCAGCATCAGTTGCGCCAGCTTGTAGCTCAGAATGACTCATATAAACATCTCTAATTTAATCAGGTTATCAAGGTAAACATAAAATTTAGGACCAACCCTAAAAACTCTGTGACAGATTTATTTTAATGCCAATCAATAATCATTGGGATCGTTACTAGGCTCAGGTAGCACTTGCTTTTGCTCTAGGTAACGCTCTTTTTGATAATCGTTATCGTCAATACCGGCGAAGGCTGCATCTTGTGGGTTGCTGGTACTGTCAAGCGCGGGCGTATTGCTCTCAACCGTTTGACTGCTAGAGTCGACAAGATATAAATCACCCTTTTGCCCGCAGCCCATTAATGCGACCGACCCTATGATCACAGTAGTACCGAGTATTAAATGATAAATGACATGACGGCTGACGCTAACAACTGAGTTAGCGCCTGTAAATTTTTCGGTACGGCTTATAGTAAACATAAAAAGTATAACCTGTAATCTTGCGACGGTTTATAAATGATAAATGGGGTAAATAAGACCACTTTTAATCATAGCATTATTTGATAAAGCTGTGCACATACTAGAGCGCATTGCACACAGCAAGTGAGGAAAAACTGTCCCAACAGTGCTGTGTCTTTTAACTTGAATTGACTATATGGTGGTGTGTCAGAAAGTATGCTGAAGAAATAAAGGAGGGTGACAGCCAAAGCAAGATGATATATTTGAGGTTATGAAGACACAAATAGATATCAGCTGCCCCGACTGTCACAGTCCCAGTTTAAAGAAAAACGGCATAAAAAGCTATGGCAAGCAGAACTACCAATGCAAGGACTGCAAACGTCAATTCATTGGTGACCATGCCTTAACTTATAAGGGCTGTCACTCTAAAATAGAAGACATCATACGGCTAATGACGGTGAGAGGTTGCGGTGTTAGAGACATAGCTATTATAGCCTCAGTCAGTATCGGTAAAGTATTGAGCACCATAGGCTCATCTGTTTA
>NZ_RRYX01000139.1:0-6495 GCF_014861375.1 Psychrobacter sp. FME5
TAGGCTTAGATGTGTATAGTTCATGGTTGCAATCTCACTTTGGTCGGTGGATAAAAACTTTGATGCTAGCGCATCTAGGTCTTTTTTTCACCTCACATTTGGTATTGCACTTCATGTGTTAATCTAAGTTATTAAATGCAGCGATAACTAACTGTATCCACGCCTGCAACGAAAGGTATATTCACTGTCATGGTCTTGATACCATACCTTTATTTGGCCACGTCTATTTAAGGTCTCTCTTTTATAGTCAATCATGGCCAAATATGACACAAATAATCATAGAGGGCATGGTGTAATGAATATACTGCAATAAATATGCCACGCTTATATATTTAACGAAAGCGTAGCAAATATTATACACCAACGTCTTGGAGCGGATAGTCGATGATGGTAACAATCTGAGTACTGCTTACCGTACTTTGAATATCAGCACTTTGACCAAAATAAGAGCGTAAACGCTCCGCTTGGATATTAAAATTCATGTGCTTGCGCAAATCATGGTTAACAATTAAGGTTTTTTTGGGCAGTTCGACATCAATCGTAATCGTAACTCGATGCTGCTGCCACGTCACATTGATATTGATAGATATCATTTCAGTGGTCATCTCAACCACGTTAAGCAGCATTTTTTCGATCACACTTTGTAATGTCAGCGCGGTAATAACCATGTCATACATAATGTCTTCATTGGGCAATTGCCAGCTCACATCAAGCTTGTCTGCCAAACGGCTAGATTCGATGGCCAAATAATGCTCGCAAAGGGCAACCTCTTCTTCAAAGCTAATCTCACGCGCGCCCATGAAACTGGCACGGAATAGTGCAGAAACGTGTTGTAATAACTCAGCAGCACGGGATGGATTGGTTTCAATTAGTGACATTAAGGTATTAATGGTATTAAAGAAAAAATGCGGTGCAATACGAGCTTTAATCACATCGTTTTGTGCGATTAATTTGTTCTCAAACGATTGCTTCAGTGCATTCATTTCACGATAACGACGTAGGAAGAATAGCAAAGCCGCAACGGTAAACCCCGCGGTAATCAGCGTATGAAATACAATCGCTGAAATAAGAAAATAAAAACTTTGATTAAACCAGCCAAAGTTCATCATAATCAGTAAGACTAAAGTGATGGTTACGGCTGTAGCGGTTGTTAATATTAGCAGAACATACAAGCTAACCGTCGTTATGGACAGGCGCTTAAAGACAGGGCGAAGATAGTCAATTAAATAAAAGGAAGGTATCAGTGCGAGTGAGGTTTGAACGAATCTCGCTATAAACTTGATCATAAACTGTGTTTGATTCGGTACGCTATGGCGATCAATAATCGCCACAAATAGCGACCAAAAAAAGATCGCAAGCAACCATTGCCAAGGTTTCATGATCTCCATGAGCTTGGGCATAAAAAACTCTAAGCGCTCCGCTAGTAAGGCAACCTCATCCTTTGCTATACTTGAGTTCTTATTCTGCTGACTTGTCTTGTAATGATATGAATGCCAATTCTTCAAACCCTAGTAATCCCGAATCAAATGTAAACGCCTCTGTCTCTGATTCTAGCACAGATGCCTCAATAACAAATAACGCTGCACAAAACAGCCCTAGAAGCAGTCCTTCAAACAGCCAAGGCCAGCAGATGTGGGGCGGACGTTTTAGCGAAGCGACGGATAGCTTTGTCGCCGCCTTTACCGCATCCGTGGGCTTCGACCAACGCTTTGCCCGTCACGATATTCAAGGCTCGATTGCTCACGCGACCATGCTCAAAGAATGCGATATCTTAACCGCTGATGACGTTGCGACCATTATCGATGGTCTCGAGCAAGTATTGGCTGAGATTGAAGCGGGTGAATTCAACTGGTCCATCCAGCTTGAAGACGTGCATATGAACGTCGAATCGCGCTTGACCGATATAGTCGGCGCGGTGGGCAAAAAGCTGCATACCGGTCGTAGCCGTAACGATCAAGTCGCGACCGACATCCGTCTTTGGTTGCGTGAAGAAACCGACAATATCATTGCATTGCTGGTACGCTTGCAAAGTGGCTTGCTCGATTTAGCCGAGCAACATACTGATACCATTATGCCGGGCTTTACCCATTTGCAAACCGCACAACCAGTCAGTTTCGGTCACCATGTCATGGCATGGTTTGAGATGCTGTATCGCGATACTGAACGTCTGGTTGATGCGCGTCGCCGTATCAATCAATTACCTCTCGGTAGTGCTGCCCTTGCTGGTACGACCTTCCCGATTGACCGTACCATTACCGCTGAACTGTTAGGGTTCGAAGGTATTTGCCAAAACTCACTCGATGCCGTCTCCGACCGTGACTTTGCGATCGAATTCACCTCAGCGGCATCTATTTTGATGATGCATATGTCACGCATGAGCGAAGAGATCATTCTTTGGATGTCGGCGCAGTTTAACTTTGTGCAAATCCCCGATCGCTTCTGTACCGGCTCATCGATCATGCCGCAAAAGAAAAACCCTGATGTGCCAGAGTTGGTGCGTGGTAAAGCGGCTCGCGTCTTTGGGCAGTTAATGACGCTATTAAGTCTAATGAAAAGCCAGCCGCTTGCTTATAATAAAGACAACCAAGAAGACAAAGAGCCATTGTTTGACTGCGTTGATACCTTGACCGGTTCGCTTCTAGCGTTTGCGGATATGCTACCGAATATCACCCCCAATAAAGAAAATATGCGCGCTGCGACTATGAAAGGCTATGCGACCGCGACTGATTTGGCCGATTATTTAGTACGCAATGGGGTGGCTTTCCGCGATGCTCATGAAGTGGTCGGTAACGCTGTCGCCTTAGGTATTAAAGAAGGCGTTGATTTGAGTGATTTGTCACTGGCACAGCTACAGCAATTTAGCGATGCGATTGGCGAAGACGTATTCGAGTATCTAACATTAGAAGGCTCATTAGCAGCGCGTGACCATTTAGGTGGTACAGCGCCTAATCAAGTGAAGCAAGCGGTAGTTAACGGTCGTGCGCGCTTAAAAGTTTTTGCTTAATTTTAAAATACCAATCTTTAAAACACCCGCCATCGCTGCGGGTGTTTTTTATGGATGAATGCGTTAAGATAAGGCATCTATTTATACTTATAATAAGGAACGTATCATGACCGAGACTTTTAATCCTCAAGCCAATACCGTATTTTGCCGCAAATATAAACAAGAACTGCCAAAAATGCCACATCCACCCTTCCCTAATAAAAAAGGGCAAGAGCTACAAGAAACCGTCTCTGACAAAGCATGGAAAGAATGGCTTGAGCAGCAAACCATGCTGATTAACGAAAACCATCTCAGTATGCTCGATCCTGAAGCCAAAAAATTCTTAACCGAGCAACGCGATAAGTTTTTGGATAACGAAGACTATGAACGCGCGCAAGGCTGGACGCCAGAGAATAAATAAAGGCGATAGATTAGTATTTATAATCATCCTTATTTTTGTCTATATGAATAATTAGCATTAGCCGTGGGCTGCTAATTTTGTTAGTATCAAGATGATTTACAACACTGACAGACTCGGGGTGCGGTGTATAAGTGGCTAAAAGCCATTGTACATTCGCTGAGAGATCACCCGCCGAACCTGATGCGGTTAGTACCGACGCAGGGAAGTCTTAAGACTATGTTATATCTGTACAAAGGGCGCGCAGAAATGCCTTTTTATGGTTGCCAGCACCCATCAGCGTTTTAGTGCGGTATGGTGATTTATAAGAAATTGCACCGAGTAATCCTTTACAAACGACTGATTAAATTTAATTTGATGACTCATTTGTTTGGCGATTACATTTGTCCGTATAACATAGTCTTACCCCGCAGCTACTGGCGGTGTTGCTTTTATTCAAAACAACACGCTAGGACAGCATATGACTATTTTACAAGTAACCACCCCCACCAAAAAAACCTCCAAAGCAGACGCGCTAAAAACCCCCGCCCATCGTAGCGAAACCGACGCTCGTTTTGAAGAGGATGCGCGCGACTTACACCGTATTTTGCCTGCTTCACGCAAAGTCTATATCGAAGGCTCACGACCTGATATTCAAGTGCCCATGCGCGAAATCACCCTTGACCCTACCCCTATTCAAAACGTCTCTGAAAATGAGTGGGAACAAAACCCACCATTCTATGTTTATGACACCTCTGGCGTTTATACCGCCCCCAATGCCAGCATTGACTTGACCAAAGGCTTACCAAAATTGCGCGAAGGCTGGATTAAAGAGCGCGGCGATAGCGAACAACTAAGTGGCTTATCAAGCTCATACGGACAAGCACGCGCCCGTGATATCAGCACTGCTAACTTGCGCTTTGCTCATATCGATAAGCCGCGCCGCGCCAAAGCTGTAGATGGCAAAGCTGGCAATGTGACTCAGCTTCACTATGCTCGTCGCGGCATTATCACTCCTGAGATGGAGTTTATCGCCATTCGCGAGACCCAAAAGCAGCACGAACTGACTGATATGCGCCAACACGATGGGGAGAATTTTGGCGCTAACACACCAATTATTATTACTCCTGAATTTGTGCGTTCTGAGGTCGCCGCTGGGCGCGCGATTATCCCCAATAATATTAACCATCCAGAATCTGAGCCGATGATTATCGGGCGTAATTTCTTAGTAAAAATCAACGCCAACATCGGTAACTCGGCGCTTGGTTCTTCCATCGATGAAGAAGTATCAAAGATGACATGGGCGACGCGCTGGGGTGCAGATAATATTATGGATTTATCGACGGGCAATCATATCCATGAAACCCGCGAATGGTTAATTCGAAATTCACCTGTGCCGATTGGTACCGTCCCCATTTATCAAGCGTTAGAGAAAGTCGATGGCGTAGCAGAGGATTTAACGTGGGAGATTTTCCGCGATACGCTCATCGAACAAGCCGAGCAAGGCGTTGATTACTTCACCATCCACGCTGGTGTACTTTTGCGTTATGTGCCGCTGACTGCTGGACGCTTGACTGGTATCGTCTCACGTGGCGGATCTATCATGGCGCAATGGTGCATGTTTCATAATAAAGAGAGCTTTTTATATACCCACTTTGAAAATATCTGTGAAATCATGAAGCAATACGATGTGGCCTTTAGCTTAGGCGATGGCTTGCGTCCGGGTTGTTTGCAAGACGCCAATGACGAAGCACAATTTGGAGAATTGCGTACCCTTGGTGAACTGACTAAACTGGCTTGGAAGCATGATGTACAAGTGATGATTGAAGGTCCCGGGCATGTGGCGATGAACCGTATTAAAGAGAATATGGACTTGCAATTAGAAGTCTGTGCCGATGCACCTTTTTATACCTTAGGACCATTAACCACCGACATCGCACCCGGTTACGACCATATTACTAGCGCGATTGGTGCAGCGATGATTGGCTGGTTTGGCACGGCGATGCTCTGCTATGTCACACCTAAAGAACATTTAGGACTGCCAAATAAAAAAGACGTCAAAGATGGTATCATCACTTATAAAATCGCCGCCCATGCTGCTGATTTGGCAAAAGGTCATCCCGGCGCTCAAGCGCGAGATAATGCGTTATCCAAAGCCCGTTTCGAGTTCCGTTGGGACGATCAATTTAATCTGGCGCTTGATCCTGATACCGCGCGCGAATTCCATGACGAAACCTTGCCCAAAGACGCGCACAAGACGGCGCACTTTTGCTCGATGTGTGGACCGAAGTTCTGTTCAATGAAAATCACACAAAATGTTCGTGAATATGCGGCGGGTTTAGATGCTAAAGAAGGCAGTGCCATTGCTATCGATGCTATGGGCGCCGCAGACATCCAACAAGGTATGGATGAGATGACACAAAAACATCATGCCACGGGCAGTCAGTTGTATAAAGAGGTTTGATTGTTTGATATCTAATGCTTAAGCTTAAATCTAGTCGCTAGGTTTAAGCTTTTTTTACGTCTATTTTTGAGTCTCGTGGAAAAACTCTTTTAAGGAATAAATCGCACAGTTTCATAATGAGTAAATAAAAAGGCAAAGTTAGCGGATAACCAAAAATAATAATAAAAATGGTATAACCATGATACCTACTGGCATGCTCGCCTAGTAACCAGTCTATAAAGTAAATTTTATAGAAAACCATCATCAATGCTATGAAAGGCACAATGAACACTCCCAACCAAAGGATTATTTTTGCTTGTTTAGAACGCCTTTTATGACTCAAGCGCAATGATCTATAATGCATAAAACCAAGTAATACTATCGATACTAAAAATACTACTCTTCCATCTAAATCAATCAGCCATTGAGCCAAAGAACTTGGTGGCTGTCGGTAAGATATTTCTAAAACATCGTTAGGAATATGATCTTAGATTAACACATGAAGTGCAATACCAAATGTGAGGTGAAAAAAAGACCTAGATGCGCTAGCATCAAAGTTTTTATCCACCGACCAAAGTGAGATTGCAACCATGAACTATACACATCTAAGCCTAGGTGAACGATACCAGATTTATGCCCTTAAAGGGGCAAAACATAGTATTAAATTTATAG
>NZ_RRYX01000013.1:0-46855 GCF_014861375.1 Psychrobacter sp. FME5
TTCTTCTTTGCCGATGCTTATGCGTCATGGCAGCGAGGAACCAACGAGAATACCAACGGCTTAATCAGAGAGTTCTTGCCTAAGGGTTGTGACTTTAGACAAGTCTCTGATAATGAGATACAGGACATTGAGAATAAACTAAACAACAGACCAAGAAAACGATTAGGGTTTAAAACGCCTATGCAGGCGTTCTATAATATTAATTAGCGTTGCACTTGGTGTGTTAATCTAAGATTCATTAAATTTTACTAGTATTTAATAAAGAGAAACCCTTATGTCTACCTCTGCGAAAGCTCTACCCAAGCGTTTGATTGAAATACCAGAGATGCGCCGTATTCAGCATTTGCATTTTATTGGTATTGGTGGCTCGGGGATGTGTGGGATCGCAGAGGTGATGAAAAACCAGGGTTATCAAGTCAGTGGTTCTGATATTGCTGAGAGTTTAATCACTAAGCGTTTAGCACAAATTGGTATCGCTATCGCTATCGGTCATGACTCCAAAAATATCGCCGATGCCGATGTGATCGTGGTATCGTCAGCGATTGATCGTAGCAACCCTGAAGTAAAAGCAGCCCTCGAAGCGCGTTTACCCGTGGTACGCCGTGCTGATATGCTCGGCGAGTTGATGCGTTATCGTCATGGTATCGCCGTTGCTGGCGCTCATGGTAAGACCACAACGACCAGCTTATTGACCACTATGATGGCGGAAGGACAGCTCGATCCTACCTATGTTATTGGCGGAAAATTAAACGCTTCTGGTAAAAATGCGGCGCTTGGTAGCAGTCGTTTCTTGGTGGCTGAAGCGGATGAATCTGATGCATCGTTTTTATCCTTGCATCCGATGGCGGCGATTGTGACCAACATCGATCAAGACCATATGGAAACTTACGAAAACAGCTTCGATAAGTTAAAAGCGGCCTATATTCAGTTTTTACAAAACATGCCGTTTTATGGTTTGGCAGTGGTTTGTGGTGATGATCCTGAATTATATGCGATGATTGATGATATTGGTCGCCCAGTACTGACCTTTGGTCTTGAGCCTTTTAACGATGTACAGGCTGTTGATTTGGTGAGCGAAGGCACAAAAACTCACTTTACCGTACTGCGCCGTGACCGTGAGCCACTACATCTGACCCTTAATATCCCTGGTACTCACAATGTTTATAATGCCCTTGCCGCCATCACGATGGCGACCGATGAAGGCGTAGATGATGAAGCCATTAAGCGTGCCTTACAAAAATTTGAGGGCGTTGGGCGTCGTTTTGAACAACACGCCTCTGTCGATATCGATGATGGTAATGTGTTACTTATCGATGATTATGGTCATCATCCAAAAGAAGTCGATGCTACTATCAAAGCCGCCCGTCAAAGCTTCCCCGATCGCCGTTTAGTAATGTTATTTCAGCCGCATCGTTATAGCCGCACACGTGACTGCTACGATGAGTTTGTTGAAGTGCTTTCAAGCGTCGATGAGCTATTGTTATTAGAGGTATATTCAGCAGGTGAAAGTCCCATTGCAGGCGCTGATACCAAGTCATTAGCACGTAGTATTCGCCTGCGCGGTGCCGTTGAACCGACGATTATTGATAAAGACAATCTCGCACCCGTGATGCAGCGCTTATTAAAAGCCAATGACATGCTTATCACTCAAGGTGCTGGTAATATAGGGCAGATTGCTGTCGATTTGGCCGCAAATAATCTTTATATCAAATAGCTTTTATATCGGTTTTATATTGAATAATTTAGAAAGAATTTTAGGAATGATCTTTATTAGGAACGAGCGCTATGTCGACGAATCACAATCAAGAAAACGTAAACAACCATAATAGTATTAATGCTACCGATGACGCTGAAGATAAGTCTGTAATTGTCAATCCAGAGCCAGCTCTAGCGGCTGCTGCACAAATAGAACAGGATAATGTGGCGAATGAAACGGTTGAAAATGACAAGGCGACTCACAAAGAAGCTTTAGGCACTATGACCAGTAAAGTAACAGATGCTAGTGATTTTGGTAAGGTGGCCGTGGTCTATGGCGGTAGCAGTAATGAGCGTAGCGTCTCTTTAGACAGTGGGGCAGCAGTATTGCAGGCGCTGCAAAATCAAGGCGTCGACGCGACTCACTTTGACCCTAAGCACCAAGATATTATTGAAATACGCGAGTATGACCGCGTCTTTAATGTGTTACATGGTCGCGGCGGCGAGGATGGTTTGTTACAAGGCGTGCTGCAATGGCTTGATATTCCGCAGACGGGTTCAGGTATTTTGGCATCTGCGCTGGGCATGGACAAAGTTCGTACCAAACAGTTATGGCAAGGATGCGGCTTATCGACCGCGCCATTTTCATTGCTCACTGCGGATACCGACTGGCAGCAAGTAGTCAATATGCTAGGACTGCCGCTTATCATCAAGCCTGTTCACGAAGGGTCCAGCATTGGCATGACTAAGGTAAATCATCTTGATGAGCTGCCGGCTGCCTATGCCACAGCAGTGCAGTGCGGCGATGCAGTAATGGCCGAGCGCTGGATAACGGGTCGCGAATTTACCATTGCTATTGTCGACGACGAGGCCTATCCGGTCATTCGTCTGGAGCCTGCCGATATCACTAACTTCTACGACTTTGAAGCCAAGTATAACCGTAACGACACCAGTTATTATATTCCGTGCGGTCTAAATGCCAATGATGAGAAGCATCTACAAGCATTAAGTCTGGCCGCTTTTCGTGCGGTTGATGCTAAAGGCTGGGGACGTGTTGATGCCATGCAAGACGAAGCGGGCAACTTTTGGTTACTCGAAATTAACACCGTACCAGGGATGACCAGTCATAGCTTGGTGCCGGTGGCTGCCAAGGCTCGAGGTATGGATTTTGATACGCTATGCTGGCATATATTAGCGCAGACCGTTTAATTATCATTTGAACGGTAGTTATAGTAGTTATATTTACGTCTAATACCGCAGCGCAACCGTGATTTCGCTATTTTCCAATAGTGTTTATCACGGTATTTATAATAAAAAGGGTATTTATAGAGAACGAGTTTTGTTAAATAAATACCAGCTAATGTATCGCTAGAGCTGCTATAGCACAGCATCATGTAAACTTGTGTAAATTCGTTGTCACTAGTAGGGGTTAGGCTATTGTTTAACCATAAAATACGTTAATATTGTAAGTATAGGTCTGTTTTAGTGAGGTTTATAGTTTTTATAGGTATAACCCACTATTAATTTATAACCTATCAAATCCATAAAGTTCTGCAAGAAAATATGCAGGTTCATATCCATAAATAGCATGAACAGTTTTATGCAAATATAGGGACATAGGTCGTCATGGCTCAAACTGTCAACGGGGTAACTGACTTGATGAGTGATAAAGGTAGTCGGCCAATATCTAAGTTCCAAGTACCAACATCGGTTAAGTATCTATTTATGGTGTTGGTATTAGGTTTGCTAGTGCTAATATTGATAATGGGTGGAAAAGCGTTACGTGATGCCCCTCCTGCTGCTATTCATGTCAACAACCAAGGTTTGACGGTTGCGCAATACAGCTCATTGCAACAGGTTATGAATCAACGAAAAATTAGCAGTTTTTTTACCTCTGATCTGCAAGCACTAAGAGACATTACGACGGGTTTGGCTTGGGTTGACCAAGTGAGTATCTCGCGTGACTGGCAACGCGGCATCGTGGTTACTGCCTTGCCCAAACAAGCAGTCGCCAATTTTGGTACAGAGCGTTTGGTCGATGCAAAAGGGGCAGTTTTTGTGCCTGCTGATAGTAGAGATTTAACGCAAGAACGCTTTGCTACCTTGCAAGGTGAGATAACACAAGCGCCGGTCATTATGCAGCAGATGCAGCAAGTCAATGATTGGTATGCGCCACTTGGTATACAAGTTGCAGATATTATTTTATCACCCAGAATGACATGGTTGATTCGCTTTGATAGTGGGTTACGTGTCATCGTTGATAATGAAGATACTGCGCAAAAGCTGCTGAATTTAAGTCAGCTGCTCGGCAATCAGTTAAAGGAACGCCGAGATGAGATACAGTCGGTAGATTTGCGTTATAAGAACGGTTTTACTATCGCTTGGGATATGTCCCAACCCCAAAATGGCGAAGCACAGTAGCCATAGATAGATTTATAGATAATGGTTTTAAAAACTAATGAGCATTTAAAGTTTTAACTTGACTGCTTTTATAGTATAAATAATGAATATAATATTTCATCGCGTCTTGATAGCGCTTTTTTTAATGATTTAATGGGCGATCACTTGGTCTTCCGTTTAGCGATAATTTGTCTGGTAACATGAAAAATACTGAAAATCTGGTTGTTGTCCATTTAAGTGCCACGGCAGTGTATGTCGTCATTGGCAATGTTGTCTCTGCAAAAGACATTCGTATTCTAGGTGTAGGGCAAGTCAAAAACAGCGATTTTTATCAAGGTCAAATAAAGCATCGTGAACGTTTGCAAGGCGCTATCAAACAAGCTATTCAAGAAGCAGAAGATATAGCCAATTGCCGTGTGCATAGTGTGTGGCTGACCTTAGCAACGCCTGAACTATCTAGTAAGAACAGCGCCGGCGAAGTACGAGTAGAAGATGATGTTGTACGTGCCAAAGATATGGTGCAGGCTTTGTCCAATGCCAAGTCACGCGACCTTTCATCAGATTACTACTTAATGCATTGCTGTCAGCAGGGCATTTATGTTGATGAACAAGACTTTATGGTCGACGATGCCATTGAAACAATGGCGCACAATATCACCGTGATGTATCATATGATGATGCTGCCTGTCGCTAGCCGTCAGAACATCCAAAAGCTATTGCAAAGCTGTGATGTGGGTATCGATCATATCGTATTCGATGCGGTGACCAGTGCTGAATATAGTCTAATGAGCGATGAGCGTCAGCAAGGTGTTTGTTTGGTAGACATCGGTGCTAGTACGACGAGTATCTGTGTTTATAAGGAAAATAAACTGATCTTTACCCATTGTATTGCAACGGGTAGTCATGAAGTCACCATGGATATTTCAGCAGATTTTGGAATTTCAATGATCGAAGCTGAAAAACTCAAAAAGACTCATGGTACTGTTGATGTCAATAGTGTCGATCCCAGCTCGTTTTTTATCTTTAAGCCACAAGGCTCAGGAGATGAAATTAATGTCGGTATTTATAATCTAGCCCGTATTATTGAGGCTCGCTACATCCAAATCTTTACCGAAGTGGCTCGTCAATTACATGAAGCAGATTTAATCAGTTATATTGATAAAGGCATCGTACTGACTGGTGGCGGTAGTGTGATAAAAGGTATGATACCCTTCACCAAAAAACTGCTTAAAATGCCAGTAGTGCTCACCAATACACATCCTGCTATTAGTGCATATAACCATTTCGATAATGATGAGTCATTTAAGCAACTGAATATTCAGGTCAATGATCGTGCTTATCAAACCGCATTTGGTACATTACTATATAGTCAAAGCGAGCAGTTCCGCCGAAGTGAAAAAAGTGAGCCTGAAGCGATTCAAAAGAACCGAGTGACAGGCGTTTTTCAAAGCGCAGGGCAACGTTTTGCTAGTGTGCTAAAAAAGATATTATAGGTTTGCTTTCTAGAGTGCCTAGAACCTAGCGTGCTTAATAAAAGGCCCTTAAACTATTTAAGAAAAAATACAGTTAAGTGAGCTCAAGCCACTTAAAATAAAGTCACGTAAAAAGCAATGCCCTGTGTGATGATGACCTATTGTTGTCTGCACATAAACTATTTAAGCCATAGCCCTGTTTTATTTAAATACATTTATATATAGTATGTCGATAGTGCGCCATATGAGTGCGTTACCACGTATCAATCATCACGCTATCTGCAACTGGAGAATCTTTTTTATGTCAAAATACACCATGCCAGATGATAACCAGCTTCAAAATAATGGCCAAGCGAGCTTCACTGTATTCGGTGTTGGCGGCGGCGGCGGTAATGCGGTTGAGCATATGGTACAACAAGGGATTAGAGGTGTAACATTTGTCTGTGCAAACACGGACAAACAAGCGCTCGATCGTCTGACGGCCCCTCATAAATTACAACTTGGCGCAAAAACAAACCGCGGCCTAGGCGCGGGTGCAAACCCAGAAGTGGGGCGTGAAGCGGCAGAAAGTGAAGAAGAAGCCATCCGCCAACTACTCGAACACTCAGATATGGTATTTATTACCGCTGGTATGGGTGGTGGTACGGGTACGGGTGCAGCACCAGTGGTTGCGCGTATTGCTAAAGAAATGGAAGTATTGACCGTGGCTGTCGTGACCACACCCTTCAAATTTGAAGGCGGTAAACGTATCAAAGCTGCCAAAGCGGGCATTGAGCAACTAACCAACTTCGTTGACTCTATCATCACCATTCCAAATGACAAGCTGATGAGTGTCTACGGCAATATCTCTATGCAAGATGCCTTTAAAAAGGCCGATGATGTTTTACTACACGCTGTTCAAGGTATTGCTGAAACCATCGCCAGTGAAGGTATGATCAATATTGACTTTAACGATATTCGTACCGCTATGACCGCCAAAGGTCATGCGATGATGGGTATTGGCCGTGCCAGTGGTGATGATCGTGCGCGTCAAGCGACCGAAAAAGCCATTAGATCTCCACTCTTGGATGATTTACGTTTAGAGAATGCCAAAGGCTTACTGGTCAACGTGATTTCTTCTGAATCTTTATCATTAGATGAAATGAGCAAAATTAGTACGATAGTCGAAGAAATTACCGATATCGATGATGCGCACATTTTCTATGGTTCTGTCATTGATGAAAAAATGGGTGATGACTTGCATGTAACCGTCATTGCAACAGGTCTGACTCTAGATGAGCACGCTGGCGAAGAGGCTGAAGTAGTAGAGACGCCAGTTCCTTCTGTTAACAGCACACAGCCTGTCGATCCAAACTTACATACCAGTGCTTTAAACAGTCAAAAACAATCTCAAGCGCAAATGTATCAGGATACTGCAGCGCGCTCAAATGCGCCACAAGAGCAGCCTAAAACCAAAACAAATAGTATTCAGGACTATTTGAAGCGTCAACAAAATAGATAGGCGTCTTGACTGTTTGAGATGCTCTGAGTGTTTTAAATATTTGAAATTAAGGAAAGCCAGCATCAATTGCTGGCTTTTTTGTGCTTATAAATTAGCGTTATTTGCCCAGAGAGAAGTATTTATAGTCAGTGAGAAGTAATATCGCTACATCACGTACTGCAGGTACCGTTTTTTCTTGCTTGCTGTGCCTACGCAGACAGAGGCTGCAAAAAAACTATACCCGCAGTATCGTAGCGTTTTTAAAGTATTTTAACTATATATCAAAAATTGATGAGGTAGACGAATGAATGAGGCTTTATTTTCATAACAACTGATGGGTTTGTGACTATTTATAGAATTTTTAATAAGTGGTTTAGAGAAAGGAATAATCAATAAAATATCGACGATAAGTGTTATCAATCAAGGAGATAAGAAAATTAGCCGTTTTTAATTGTGGCGAACTGGGGGTGTGTAATGATACACTATGGCAATTGTAACAAAATATGTGAGAAGACAGTCATGAACCAAAGAACCATAAAAACTGCGATAGCCGTTACGGGTACTGGTCTCCACAGTGGTCAGCCTGTTGACTTAGAGTTTCATCCGCAACCAATTGATACCGGCATTGTTTTCGAGCGTTCCGATATTGAAGGCAGCCAACCGATTCCAGCGAGTGCATTTTTGGTACAAGATACCATGATGTCATCCAATCTCGTATTTGGCGGCACACGTGTCGGTACGGTTGAGCATCTGCTCAGTGCGATTGCTGGCTTAGGGGTAGACAACCTGTTGATTCGTGTTTCGGCGTCTGAGATACCGATTATGGATGGTAGTGCTGCACCTTTTG
Organism: Psychrobacter sp. FME5; assembly: GCF_014861375.1. Classification (NCBI taxonomy): domain Bacteria; kingdom Pseudomonadati; phylum Pseudomonadota; class Gammaproteobacteria; order Moraxellales; family Moraxellaceae; genus Psychrobacter; species Psychrobacter sp. FME5. The sequence continues at coordinate 7,895 of NZ_RRYX01000013.1, forward strand.
TTGGGTTGTTACTTGATGCGGGTTTCTGTGAACAGGATGCCCTAAAGAAGTTTATTAAGATTGTGCGGCCTGTACGCGTCAAGGTCGATGATAAATGGGCAGAACTACGTCCTTATCAGGGGTTTGAGTTAAACTTTGAGATTGATTTTGATCACCCTGCCATTGATAAAGACTTTCAGCACGCACAGCTACAGTTTTCGACACAAAACTTCATCGAACAATTGAGTTCAGCACGTACTTTTGGCTTTTTACGCGATATCGAAGCGTTACGTCAGAACAACTTGGCTTTGGGTGGCAGCATGGACAATGCTATCGTCATTGATGAGGCCAGTGTGCTTAATGAAGGCGGTTTACGATTCAATGATGAGTTTGTCCGTCATAAGATTTTGGATGCTTTAGGAGATTTATATCTGATTGGTTATCCAATTTTGGGTCGTTTTAATGCTTATAAATCTGGTCACGCGTTAAATAATTTATTGGTACGTGAGATATTATCTGACCATGATAACTTTGAAATTGTAACATTTGATGACAATGTAACTTGTCCTATCGAGTATTTCCCTTTGAGCGGCCTGACGGTTGAAGGATGAATACAGGAATATACACGAAGTATCGAAACATTTACGCAATATTACATAGTTAGGCTCTAGTTACACTCATATAATATGCTGATATTTGGATATATTGTTTAGATTACTTTAACAATTCTGCTCTAGGGTAGAGACCATAAAAGCTGTGGATAATTTCTAAATCATCTGTTGGTGACTTTCACATTTTGAAAGTCACCAACAGATGATTTTTTTTGTTCGCGTCATTACAAACTTGCTGTGTTACTACCCTCATTTTACGATTTTATTTACATAACTTTACGTTTGGGCACACCGTTTTTTAGTGATTTACCAAGCGCAAAAGTGCTTTTTTGAGGTTTTCATCAGTGGTGACATGGTCTGCGGCCTGTGATATAGTCCGCTTTGTGTTTTGGCTAAGAGCCTGATTTCCATTGGCTTTACCAGGTTTTGAAATGGGCACTGAAGAAGCTGATGATGATTTAGAATAATGATTATTGGCAGATGTCTTAGCTACTACGACGCGAATTTGCTTGAGTTGTTTAAATGTAATTGACTGCTCTGTTAACACTTGCAAGTAAGCGCTTTGTAAATAGCGAATATGGTTGGCAGCGGTCATCGAGCCAACACTGAGTATCAATTGCTCAGTAGTTAAGCCCACGACCCAGCAGCTATTGAGGATTTCCTCAGGTAGACAATCTACCAAAAGGGTTTTTACTTCAGTGGTTGCTTGTATATATAAACGCATATTGTCAGCAAGAGTTTGAGGTAGCGCACTACCAGCAAAAGCTTGATGGTCGATAAGCTGGGCAAGTCGGTTAGGTTGTTTTTTTGACATCGTAATAACTCATCTAATAGGTGACAGAATCGATGTTTATTATAAACAGCGCGCTGTTGTAACAAGGATTTTATCATGTTTATTTCATGACTATATCCGCTAAATTAATTCATGCTTTGTCACGGATGACGAGCAATCCTGTATTCACAATAGGTAGTAAATTTATGAAACAAGCTTTATTAATTTTGTCAGTATTGGGAATGGGTGTAGCACAGACGAGTGGTGCTGCCGAAACGACCTTTCAATCAAATAATACCTTGAGTCATACCATCACAAATATCTCTACTTCTGCGAACTACGGTTCTAGTCGCAATATCTATAGCACTAATAATGGTGCACATGTATATAGTAACGATGAGATCAGTCAAGCGATTGATAACTTAAGTGCTCATGCTAAGCAAAAAGAATATCAGCTTGCCTCATTGACCAGCCGTTTGTCTTACGAACAGCGCCAGCAGCAAGCAAGTCGTGTCCCTGATAGTAACTCTGCCCCTGCTATCGCAGCATCACGCGCATCACGTGTGGCATTATCTAGAAGCTCAGGCTACTGCGCTCGCTATGTGCGTAAAGCATTACAATCAGCTGGTTATGAGTTTACGCCTAATCCTTCAGCCTATCAGTACGCCTCTCGTGGTACGCTTGCCAATGCAGGCTTTACCAAAATCAGTAATGATATGCAGCCTCAAGTGGGTGATGTCGTAGTCTATGATCGTACATCTAGACGACCACATGGTCATATTCAGATATTTGATGGTAATGGTTGGGTATCTGACTTCCGTCAAAACAGCATCAGTCCATATGGCGGTCATCATAACTATACAACGTGGCGTGATTCACAATATGTTGATGATGCATCAAACAGTGGTATCTACCTAGCGATGGCTGATAAGTAATATTGAGCTCAGCTTAAGCGAACCCTTTTCTCCAAACCCAGTAATGCTCTTTACGACATTGCTGGTTTTTTTTGTGTTTTTAAATGCTGAGGTTTAAGAAGGGTGAAGGTTTTTTTATTGGCTTGAGTTATCTTGAATAGCTAAGGTATAAATCTCGACCAGTAGCGCTGATCGTGAAAATCAGGCGGAGAAGCATGTTTGGGAGCAAAATATAGCGCAGTCGCTCCAAACCATAAAATGACGCATGGATGTATATACTCAATAATAGTACTATTAATAGCGTATTGCGGCTTGGAGTTAGCGTTAGAAGGGCGTAGTTGCTTCAATGGCACCCGAAAACTGCGCTCATAATGATAGGCTATAGCAGAGGTAGGTTTCGTTAACGCTAAGGGGAGCTTGGAGCTTTCAAGCCAATCAATAGAGGCATAAGTCTGTTTATCTGCATGCAAAAGGGGATTGGGCGGCAGCGTTGCAGGGTTTCGATAACGCTGAAATTGATAAAGTGCATAGCGGCCATCTGGATTGGCATTGATTTCAATATAAGACGCTGTATTGTCAGTGTCAAAAGCTTCATAATCACCGACAGAACGACCAGTGATAAAACATTCAAGGCAGGTCTCTTCCCATAAATAATCAAAAAACCCTACTTGCTCTGCTTGCCATGCCGTCCAATCTAATTGAGCAGCCAAGGATTCAAGCGGCAGGGTCACGTGATACTGCAGTTGTAAATAAGCTTTTGGCTGCTGTATAAGGGTTGCGCTTATCTGTACCTGAATCCGTTGTAAATCTTCTATAGCAACACCGAGTTGGTATGCATCATTTGCTAGCGTTTCGTTTGCTAGGCATAAATCAAAAAATTGGCTCATAGCGTGCGCGCCCCAAAAGTAATTTATATCTTAAAAAGTCATATTTGCGATAGATAACGCATGATATTAAATATTGAATCATAGCAATTATTTAAGCCTAGATAACATAAAAGCCGCGAGCAAAGTTGCATCGCGGCTTTTATCATTTACTGTATTGATTAGCCTCTATAAAGTAAATCAACACCATATATTTGTTCTTACATCAACGATTACGCATTACGTGCAAGATTTGACAACTTAGGATTGGCATTCGGATTTTTACGTAGCAAAAGCGCCATACGACCAATAGTATGAACCAAAGAAGCATTAGCAGCCGCAGCAAGTTCAGCACCGATGACTTCACGTTCTTCTTTGGTGCCAGCAGGCAATTTAATTTTAATAAGTTCATGATCTGATAAAGCGCGATCAATCTCTTCAGTAATGGTCGGCGTGATACCTTTATTACCAATCATAACGATAGGTTTAAGATCGTGGCCAATGCCTCTTAGGCGTTTAATTGTAGCGTTATCGAGTTCCATAGAATTCCTAAGTGTGGGTAAAAATAAATGATAGTGCTATTAAGCGTAGTTAATGACCATTATAAATAATCTATGGTCATCTTGCATAAGATCAGCAGGATTTTGCACGATTTTACGTGATGAAAATGTTAAACTGAATATTTGGTCACATTATAAACGCTACTGTCTGATAAATCAGTGTTTTAACCAATAGAATTTAGCCAGTCTGCTACTGCGAATGAATAAAAAGCCTGATTGATAGTATATCCGAATGAGTTCGGCTCATCTCAAAAGTGCTTTATAAATATTTTGGCTGCTTCGGCAGTATGTATAGCCAATAGTACTGTCTCGTTTTTAAAGTGAACCCACTATATTAATGTTTTGCAAAGCAATAGGAGCAGGTATTTTGGCCACGCGTATCGAAAACAAAAAACTGTCAAAGAGTAGTAGTGCTTGGATGAAAGAGCATATTGACGATCATTATGTGCAAAAGGCTCAAAAAGACGGCTATCGTGCCCGTGCTGCTTATAAGTTACTTGAGATTAATGAAAAAACCAATCTTATTAAAAAAGGCATGACGGTTGTAGATTTAGGCAGTGCGCCCGGTAGTTGGTCACAAGTAGCTGGCCAGCTGGTAGGTGAAAAAGGCATTCTAATAGCCTCTGATATCTTACCTATGGACACCTTGCCTGACGTTACTTTTATTCAGGGCGACTTTCGTGAAGCGGAAGCATTCGATGCTATCATGGCGGAGGTGGGCGATAGACAGGTCAATGTGGTGTTGTCTGATATGGCGCCCAATACTGCTGGCAATAGTGCCATCGATCAACCACGCATGATGTATTTATGCGAGCTGGCAGTAGACTTTGCTTTGGCCACCTTACCAGAAGGTGGCGCGCTTATTATGAAAGTGTTTCAGGGCGAAGGTACACAAGAATTACGCAAGCAAATGCAGCATGATTTTAGTAAAATCCGTAGTATTAAACCTGGTGCTTCACGACCGCGCTCAAAAGAGATGTTTTGGATTGCGATTAAATAATCATCATTTCAATAAGTTGTTGTCATTGTAGCGGGTTTAATACGTCACTATAAACGGTGTTTATCGGCGTATTAAATCCGCTACAATCGTTAACTGAATAATAGTGAAATCGGCTTGAATTATGCAGGGTAACACCACATATCATGGTATATTAACTTTGTTTTAAACATATTTTTTAGACAAAGTCGTCTGATAGTAAGCGCTTGATAGGCTCACCTAAGATAGACTCTTGATATCCATGACTTGTTAAAAGTTAAAAACAGTCCTCATGCGACATTTGAAAAGCATAGGCTTGAATCGCAAGTTTTCGATATCGATGTGTTTATCAAAAATGAGCAATACGTTTATAGACGTCACGTGTCAAGTTGACACACCAATAAGTAAGGGATGGGAATAACTAGTGAGCGACATGGTAAAAAATACCTTATTGTGGCTGGTGGTAATCGGCGTTTTGGTGCTGGTGTTTAGCGGCTTTGACCAATCATCTGAGCCGGATAACCTTAACTACTCTGAGTTTGTGACCGCGGTGTCAGAAAATCAAGTAGCCAGTGTCGAGATCGATGGCGAGCAGATCACCGGCGAAAAGAAAAATGGCTCATCTTTTGAGACCATTAGACCAGCTGTGTCAGATGACGAGCTGATGCCAATGCTGCGTGAGAACCAAGTCGAAGTTCAAGGAACAGCGCCGAAGCGTCAAAGCGTCTTGATGCAGTTACTAATAGCCAGTTTCCCAATTCTATTGATTATTGGTCTGTTTTTATTCTTTATGCGTAACATGCAAGGCGGCGCTGGCGGTAAAGGCGGCGGCCCTATGAGCTTTGGTAAATCAAAGGCCAAAATGCTGACTGAAGACCAAATCAAGGTCAACTTTGAAGACGTTGCTGGCTGTGAAGAGGCCAAAGAAGAAGTCGTTGAAGTGGTCGAGTTCTTACGTGATCCTGATAAATTTACCAAACTGGGTGCGACGATTCCACGTGGTATTTTGATGGTAGGTCCACCAGGTACGGGTAAAACGCTATTGGCAAGAGCCATTGCTGGCGAAGCAAAAGTGCCTTTCTTTTCAATTTCAGGTTCTGATTTTGTTGAAATGTTCGTGGGTGTCGGTGCCTCACGGGTACGTGATATGTTCGAGCAAGCGAAGAAAAGCGCTCCTTGTATCATCTTTATCGATGAGATTGATGCGGTCGGTCGCCATCGTGGCTCAGGTACGGGCGGCGGTAATGATGAACGCGAGCAAACGCTTAACCAATTATTAGTCGAGATGGATGGTTTTGAAGGTAATGAAGGCGTCATCGTCATTGCTGCTACTAACCGCGCCGATGTTCTTGATAAAGCCCTGCTGCGCCCTGGTCGTTTTGACCGTCAGGTACAAGTGGGCTTGCCAGACATCAAAGGTCGTGAGCAAATTCTAAAAGTGCATTTGAAAAAACTACCGAATACAACGAGTGTCGATGCTCATTCACTTGCTCGTGGCACTCCTGGATTCACAGGTGCGCAATTGGCCAACCTTGTCAACGAAGCGGCGCTATTTGCCGCACGCCGTAACAAGAAAAGCGTCGATATGAATGACTTCGAGGACGCGAAAGATAAGCTATACATGGGACCTGAACGTAAATCAATGGTGATACGTGAAGAAGAACGCCGTGCTACTGCTTACCATGAATCTGGCCATGCGTTAGTTGCTGAACTGCTACCGGGTACCGATCCGGTGCATAAAGTGACGATTATGCCGCGCGGATTTGCCCTCGGGGTGACGTGGCAGTTGCCGGAGCACGATCAAACCAGCATGTATAAGTCGAAAATGCTGAGTGATCTCGCCATCTTATTTGGTGGACGTATCGCTGAAGAAGTCTTTATTAATCAAATGTCGACGGGTGCTTCTAACGATTTTGAACGAGCGACTAAGATGGCACGCGCTATGGTGACCAAATATGGTATGTCCGACGCGCTTGGCATCATGGTCTACGAAGACGATGATAGCTCACAAGGTTACTTTGGCGGTAGCCGCACTATTTCAGAAGCGACTCAGCAAAAGGTCGATGAAGAAGTTCGCCGTATGCTAGAAGAGCAATATGATATCGCCCGTGAGTTGATCGAAGGCAACCAAGAAAAAGTGCATGCCATGGTTGATGCATTGATGAAATGGGAAACCATTGACCGTGATCAGCTGCAGGATATTTTAGCAGGCGAAGAGCCACGTCCGCCAAAAGTGTATCAGCATAACGAAGTCAACTTAGCAAAAAATGATATCACCACAACGAATTCAACACCGCCACCATTACCAGCGATGTAGTTGTTAATTGATTAACCTTCAATAAAAAAAGCCCTTTTTGATAAAGGGCTTTTTTGTGGCTATCATTCTATGAACGCTTTAGGACAGAATAAGATTTACTGGTATCATAAGCACAGCTATAGTTAAAATACTTTAAAAACGCTACGATACTGCGGGTATAGTTTTTTTGCAGCCTCTGTCTGCGTAGGCACAGCAAGCAAGAAGAAACGGTACCTGCAGTACGTGATGTAGCGATATTACTTCTCACTGACTATAGCAATCATTAGAATGTTTCTTATGCCAAACCCAAGAATTACGATTAGCCGTGTCAAACTCGTTTAGTCTACAGTGCATAGCACTTGCACTCGTTTTCCTTGCTACTCTAATTTTTGTGAATGGTATTATAATAAATGGATTATTTATGTCCTTATTCCAGCTTTTACCCCAACAAAAAATATCGAGTCGTGATAAAACCTTAGATTTATCACAACCTCATGTTATGGGTATTCTCAATGTCACGCCAGATTCGTTTTCAGACGGCGGGCAGTTCAATGGGGTAGACAAGGCCGTTGCTCATTGTCAGAAAATGATAAAGGAGGGCGCTACAATCATCGATATTGGCGGCGAATCTACTCGTCCCAATGCAGATGTAGTAGCCACTAGCGATGAGGTACAGCGTGTCGTGCCAGTTGTTCAAGCGATTAGGCAGCACTGCGGAGATGAGATTTGGCTGTCCATTGACACCAGTAACCCAGCGGTGATGCAGGCAAGTTTTGATTCAGGTGCTGATATTTGGAATGATGTACGAGCGCTGAAACGCGAGGGTGCAGCGGCACTAGCAGCTGAGCTTGATATACCTGTGATGCTGATGCATATGCGCGGTGAGCCAACGACGATGAATAATCTGGCACAATATGACGATATAATAAGCGACGTGAGTACCGAGTTGTCAATGCGCATTGATGAAGTAATGAGCCTTGGTGTTAAGCGTGAAAACATCATTATTGACCCAGGCTTTGGCTTTGCTAAAAACTATGAGCATCATTGCGCACTATTAAGCCAGCTTGAAAGTTTAAAAGCACTTGGGTTACCAATCATGTTTGGTATTTCACGCAAGCGTTTTTTAGCGGAAGTGTTAAGCAAGAGCAGGGTTACAGCGGTTGCAACGACTCAAGCGTTAGATCGTGATGCGGTAGGCACGACGGCTGGCATTTTTGCGCTACAGCAAGGAGCAAGTATCATTCGTACGCATAATGTGGCTATGATGCAGCAAGCGGTGGCATTATGGAATCAATTATCTGCGTATAATCATCCTGAATCTTAAACATCATTTAAAATAGTGAGAGTATCTCTATGACCAGCACCATTCAGCCAGAACCAACCAATGAACAGCGCCGTATAATTTATCAAGCGCGTCGCGGATTAAAAGAGTTAGACTTTTATATCGATCCTTATGTCAAAGAGCTGTATTTAACGGCAGCGCCTGCTGAACAAGAGGTATTTGCAGAAATGCTCACTCATGAAGACCCTGATTTACTGGATTATTTCACCAATCAAAATCGCCCAGAAGATGAGGCAATATGGGCGTTGGTCAATAAAATAAAAACCTGGCGCCATACTAAAGAGTTGACTTAATAAATCTTATTAGCAGCTTATGTGCTTTAACTTGGAATAGCAGTTCACCATTTTTTGGGAGTACACTATGAGCTTGGCAACCCCATTACGTATTGACACTGCTATCCAGCCTACCAGCTACTTACGAGTATTGTTTTATATAGGTTTATCTGTTGTCATGGTTGTGCTTGCATGGCTTGCGGCTCTAGCCTTCTGGCAATATGTACTTATCTCGATAGTTGCGGCAGCGGTCAGCATTTATTTGATATTATCACGCCCGATATTACTACATCTTAGCCAGCCGCCCCTCAGTCAGCGTCTTGATCAACAGTGGCAACTATTGATGCGCACGGGGCGTGGTGATGAGCTATGGCAGGCACAATTAAAAGCGGTCCATCGTTATCAATGGGTGATGAGTTTTGAGTTCATAGTCATAGAGCCTTATCAGCGGCCATTATCAGTGACGGTGTTTCGCGATCAAGTAAACCCTGAGCAATGGCGAGAATTAAATATTTTAGCCCATGTAAGTTCTACTAAAACACGGTAATCCATTACTCTCTCGACTCCTATCAACCCTGCCTTTGTTCTATAGATTTACGAACACCTACATGTCATAACAAAATACCTATCTCTGTGCCGAAAAAGATTTGTTATATTGCAAGATAACAATAAATACTATGACAAAAAAGTGAGTAGATGATGAGTTTATTAGGGAATTTAGTGAGCCAAGTGGCCCGTAATGCGATGGATCCAGAAGATGCCCAACGCAATCCAGTCAACCAACATACTAGTCCGCGTCGTACAGGTGGCCTTGGCGATATACTGGGCGGTGTATTAGGCGGCAGCGGTGGTCAAGCGGATGGCTATAATCCTCGCCAATATGACCGTCAAACCGATAATGGTTTTGGTTTAGATGACATTCTCGGTGGACTAACAGGTGGTGGTTTAACAGGAAGTAGTCAGCGTGGTGATATGAGCTCAGGTGCGGGCGGGCTTGGCGACATATTAGGTAGCGTATTGGGTGGACAGACTATGGGTGGTCAAACTAGACAGTCTGGCTTCGGCGGTAAAGGGATGCTAATTGCTGCATTGATGCCGATGGTATTAAACTGGATCAAACGTAACGGCGGTTTGAGTGGTGCATTATCAAAAATTACTGGCATGGGCTATGAAAACCAAGCGAAGTCGTGGATGAGTAATCAACAAGACAATGACAACCTTGATCCAAACGAAATCAGTCGCTTATTTGACGACAGTGAAATCCAGCAAGTCGCTGCTCATACAGGTGCTAACGATACAGAAGTACGTCAAGGATTGGCTGAGTTACTGCCCGAGATCATGAACCAACTAACGCCGAATGGTAACTTGGATAATGAGACTGAGGCTAACCAAGAAGTTGATCAAATTATTAGTCAGCTATCAAGCCGATTGGGTGCATTAAAGTAGGATAATTCTTTCTATTCATTATTTTAAAGTGATAAAAATAAAAAAGAGTACATATCTATGTGCTCTTTTTTTGTTTTTTTAATGCTATAAAACAAGCTCATAGAAATGTATGGAACGGTAAAAGCACCCAGGAAATGGGGTGCATTTTTCATATTCAAGCACCATCAAACCTATATTTATTCATTTTGAACAGAGTATAAATATGTTAAAAGTAGTGAATAAACACCATAAATAGATTTGAAATTATTATGATAACTGTATAATTTATTTAGTACTACTTTATAAAAGCTGTTAATTTGAGGATGCTTTACCTTAAAGGTAACGATAACTGAGGGTATAAATACTTTATAAGGATATATGACTCATGCCATTTAAGCCTATTCCTGCAGCACTTGCGATTTTAGTCGGTCTTATTATCTGGTTTGTTATCCCAGTACCTACTGGGGTGACGCCTGAAGCTTGGCATATGTTGGCATTATTTATTGCCACCATTGTCGCCATCATTGGTAAAGTCTTACCTATTGGCGCGATTGCTATTATTGCCGTTACCTTGGTTGCGCTTACGGGTGTGACTAACGACAGTCCAAAACAAGCCATCAGCGATGCATTATCAAGCTACTCAAGCCCCCTAATTTGGCTGATTGGTGTTGCCGTTATGATATCGCGGGGGTTAATAAAAACCGGTTTAGGTCGACGTATCGCTTATTATTTTATTTCTATTTTTGGTAAAAAAACCATTGGAGTGGCGTATTCTTTGACCGCCGCAGAGTTGATGATCGCACCGATTACCCCCTCTAATACAGCTCGTGGTGGTGGTATCATTCACCCTATCATGAAGTCGATTGCCCAGAGCTTTCACTCGACGCCAGAAGAAGGCACGCAGAAAAAAATAGGCCGTTATTTAGCGATGGTCAATTATCACGCTAACCCAATTACGTCCGGTATGTTTATTACGGCTACTGCACCAAACCCGTTAGTGGTAGATTTGGTCAACAAAGCAACGGGTAGTGAGATTCAGCTAACATGGACGACGTGGGCTGTTGCGATGTTTATACCAGGGATGCTGTGTTTATTATTAATGCCATTGGTGATTTATTTGATTTATCCACCCGATGTCAAAGTAACCCCCGATGCGAAAAAATTTGCCAAAGATAATTTAACAGAAATGGGGCATGTAAGCACACAAGAGAAAATCATGTTAGGTGTCTTTGCACTGATGCTGATACTGTGGGCAAATATTCCTGCGCTAATTTTCGGTGAGCAATTAAGTGTCGATGCGACCACCACCGCCTTTATAGGGTTAACGACGTTAATACTGACTGGCGTATTGACTTGGGATGATGTGCTTAAAGAAAAATCTGCGTGGGATACCATTATTTGGTTTGGTGCCCTTATTATGATGGCGTCTTACCTCAATAAACTGGGTTTAATTGGCTGGTTCTCAAGTAACATCGAATCGATGATTGGAGTGATAGGTGTTGGTTGGATCGGCGCTGTGGTTATTTTGACTTTAGTCTATCTATATATTCATTACTTTTTTGCCAGTACTACCGCTCATATTACTGCACTGTTTGCCGCTTTTTATGCAGTAGGGTTAAGCTTAGGTGCACCGCCAATGTTATATGCGCTGATTTTGGCAGCAGCAGGCAATATTATGATGACCCTTACCCATTATGCAACTGGTACCGCACCCGTTATTTTTAACTCAGGCTATGTGACGTTAAGAGAATGGTGGAGCATCGGGGCAATCATGAGTGTGGTCAATCTGGTGGTTTGGATTGGTGCCGGTCTGATTTGGTGGAAGCTGCTTGGCTACTATTAATTCACGATTAAGCTGCTTATAACTACAGGCACTCAAACTGGCACTAAAAGCGTTCATCTAGAGTTTCTAATGTATAGTTGAGTGCTTGAAAGCAGATATCGGTATTAAAGCCTCTATACTGTAAAAAACGAAGCTGTTTGGCCTTGTCTTTTTGCTCAGTCGGTATGTCGTTACCATACTTTTTGGTACGGGCGGTCACTGCTAATTTGAGCCAATCTACGCCATCGACTAGATTGTCCGCGCTATCATCTACAAAGTCGCGAAACTCCTCTGATTCTGTATTAGCCATATCAATGAGCTCGTCAATATTACCTGGCATGGCGATCTTTTTATTATAGAACTCTTGCTTGATACGGCCACGGCCACGACCTTTGCGGATGTTTTCACGAATAAGCATTAAGGTAGTGCGATAGTCGCTTTGGTAGCCTTTTTCCTCAAATTCCTCAAGTAGCGCCTCTATCTTTTCTGGGTCTTGCTCCTTGTCGATCAGTTTTTGCTTCAGCTCAGCTTTACCATACTCGCGGCGCGATAGATAATAAAAAGCCAACCAGCGCAAGCGGCTTTCAGCTTTGATGGCATCGACTTCTGCCTGTCGTTGCTCTGGTGTGCGCAAATAAGCTTTGAGTGCAGCGGGGAGGTTGTCAGTTTCGCTAACGTTTTCTCTAGCACTAGACACCGTTAGCGTAGGCAGTTGCTCCCCACTTTCAGTATTTTGCTCGTCATTAGTTACAGTTTCCGCGTCGTTATCGCTTTTATTGCCATGAACGTGCTGCTTAACTTCAGCCAGCATTTGCTTAATACTTTGTGCCTTTGGCGGTTGATAAGCAGGGGCATTGTTGGGCTCAGGAGTAAAATTGGCAGCTGGGTGAAAGCGTTTCTTACATTTTTTAGACTTGGAAGTTTTGCTGGGAGTAGAAGAGGGTGAATTGGTTGATTCTATATCAACGATAGAATCATTGTCTAAGGAGTACTTTTCAGCTGAGTCGTTTAAACGCTTGTTGGTCTTACTGTGTTTTTTGGAAGCGTCTTTGTATGAATGTTTAGAAGGCTTAGAGGGTTTAGATGGCTGAATAGGTTTTTTTGCTTTTTTGGCCTGGTCATTAATACTACTCGCTGAATCGGTATCCGATTCAGCGAGTATTTCAGCTAAGGTTTTAATTTTCATAATAAGTCATGCTTACTTAAAATGGTTAAGAAGACACGGTTATTGTACCGGTTCAGCAGTCTGCTCTTTATTGGCGTCATCACTATCTTCGGTTTTGCTGTCTTTTTTGCCCCCAAGTTTTTCGGCACGAACTTTATTTTCAATCTCTTCAGCTATAGCAGGGTTTTCTTTTAAGAACAGCACAGAATTGGCTTTACCTTGACCAATTTTTTCATCGCCATAGCTATACCAAGAGCCTGCTTTGCCAACTGCGCCAATCTCAACGCCTAAATCAATGACTTCGGCTAAATGATTGGTGCCTTCGCCGTAAGTAATCTCGAACTCAGCTTGGCGGAATGGTGGTGCCATTTTATTTTTGATGACTTTAACACGGGTTTGGTTACCAATGATTTCATCACCGTTTTTGACCGCACCGATACGGCGAATATCCATACGTACTGAGGCGTAGAATTTAAGCGCATTACCACCCGTCGTGGTCTCAGGACTACCGAACATAACACCAATTTTCATACGGATTTGGTTAATAAACACTACCATACAATTGGAGCGTTTGGCGTTACCGGTAATTTTACGTAGCGCTTGACTCATTAGACGCGCTTGCAGACCCATATGTGAGTCACCCATTTCGCCTTCAATCTCTGCACGCGGTGTCAAAGCAGCGACCGAGTCAATAACGATCATATCGATTGCCCCTGAACGTACTAGCATGTCAGTAATTTCAAGCGCTTGCTCGCCATTATCGGGCTGAGAAAGCAATAATTCATCAGTGTTGACACCGAGCTTGCGCGCATAAACAGGATCAAGCGCATGCTCAGCATCGATAAAGGCACAAGTACCACCTTGTTTTTGACACTCTGCAATCGCTTGTAAGGTCATGGTGGTTTTACCTGAGCTTTCAGGGCCGTAAATTTCAACGATACGACCTTTTGGTAGACCGCCAATGCCCAGCGCGATATCTAAGCCTAATGAGCCTGTTGATACGACATCAACATCCATAATCGCAGCATCATCACCTAAGTGCATGATGGTATTTTTACCAAACTGCTTTTCTATTTGACCTAAGGCGGCTTTAAGCGCTTTGGCTTTATTCTCGTCCATAAAGGACTCCTTGTTATAAATAATTTATTCAGAATAATAAGTATAATTACGATAATTGGTACTGTAAAAACTGCTTACTCAATGCTGCTGATTACTTAAATATAGGCAGTTCTAAATAAAGTCGATGTGATTGTAATAAAGTAAATAGCCACGTGCTACTGTTATAAATTTTTCTTGCTTGCTGTTCGCAAGCGTGACAGAGGCTGCGAAATGTTTACTTTAGTAGCACTCGCATTGGTTTTAAATCGCATCAATTATAGTAAGCTACGGTGTTTCGAGTAAATTTGGCGTTATTGGTAATATAAGATTTTAGACAGTGGTATCGGATATATCACCTTACTATACAGTAAAAATAAACAATGAGAAAAGTAAAAATAAGTTCATAATTAGCTGCTATTATGTGAACTTTTGAGCTTATTATGCTGGTCAATCATTCTATGATTTGTAATAGCGCTGTTGAGTAGATAAGGTGATTATAACAAAAACCAAGGGTTAAATAGCGAGTTGGATGACATCATACGACAACCAATGTCGTATGACATATCATCAAGTATTTGTATAAATACTTGATGGCTTAAATGGTAATTTCGGACAGGAGAATGGTGCTGTTTGTCAATAGACTACTAAGTTGTCCACAACAAATAAAAGTATTTTATTTATCAGTTGTGAAACATCGCTAGTTATAAAATAGTTTTGAAAATAATTAAAAAGTAATTATAAATGTTTCTATAGTTGGTTCAAGTATTTGATTTTTAACCACTTTTAAATTGTATAAAAAATGAACGATTTTACCTTACCCTTTAAGCTGCCTAGGGATATTCTTGTCAAGTAGCGACTTATACACAGGGTTATCCACAGCTTATGGGGAGAACTCATGAAGCCCTTATGGTATCAATGCTTGCGCAGATAGTTAATATTTAAGACTGACGCTGTAATACGATTTACACGCTTATATATACAGGCTTTTATCAAAAAGTTGCATGCTGATAACGATGTTTCACGTATAAATAATTTATCAGTTTTTATCATTAAATACTCTCAACACCTCTGCAATAAAGGGTATGGCTGAGATTTTATCAAATATACCTTATGTAAAGTGACAGTTGGTTTATCGGTGAGTACAAAAAAGCGGCTACATAAATGTGCCGCTATAGTAAAATCATAAAATTGTGCTGTCAGTGTCAGTCTTTAATATAGATTAAATCCCATACCCCATGGCCACGCTCTAAACCACGTCGCTCAAACTTAGTCATTGGACGAAAGTCAGGACGGTCGGTAAAGTTGCCCGCACCAGCTTGGTTGGTTAAGCCTGTAAAACCATCTAAAACCTCAACCATCCAAAATGCATAATGCTCCCAGTCAGTGGCAGTATGGAACCAGCCGCCTTGCTTTAAGCTGTGAGTCACGATTGCCATACGTTCGGGACTAACGAAGCGGCGTTTGTAGTGGCGCTTTTTTTGCCAAGGGTCGGGGAAGTAGAGTTGGATGCGATCGATATGGTTTTCTGGTAGCTGTTTGAGCAATTGAATGGCATCACCATTGATGATTTTTACATTGCTCAAATTTTGCGTACCTGCCATATAGGCGCATTTACCAATACCGGGCTCATGAACTTCGACGCCCACAAAGTTACGCTTAGGCTCAGCTGCTGCCATCTCGATAAATGAATCACCGAGACCAAAACCAATCTCCAGAGTAAGTGGGGCATCACTACCGTTAGGAGTATCTGCAAATAGCACGCGCAAGTCATCAATACCATCCAGATTGCCATCACCGAAGCTGTTATTGACAAGGTAATGCGCAAACTCTGGCGCAGTCAGTGCCAGCTCGGCATTTTTATTCATATGCGTGCGCCGTTTCATAAAGGTATTGACGATACGAATATGCTTACTGTCTTCAGTCGCTAACTCACTTTTGGGGCTGTCATTCTCATTAGTGTTGGTGCTATTGACGTTATCATGGATATCAGGATGTTGGTTCATAGGATGGGCAAGGCTTAATAAAATGGGTGGAATACGCTTATTATAGGTGAAATCTATACAGCTGTGAACGAACATTGCTTTTTTAGTGGTTTTAACTTACTCAATCTTTTTAGCATGTATTTTTTATCGTTTAGCAGTTCTATACTTTGTTGTCCTATACAGGGGTTTTGGCGTTATCATATAATAAATATGACGAGGTCATATTTTTTCTTAATAGCAAGTAAGGCTTATCACTATGTTATTTATCGAGACGGATTCGCCGCCCCCTTTTTATCAACAAAAACTGACTGCTACCAGACGTGAACAATTAGATAAATGGTTCATTAGTCATCGTAGTCAGCGTTATTATCTTAAGCGCTTTAAGCAGTTTGATGAGCAAGGCTATCTATCGCCAAAATGGCATTGGGCGGCATTTTTTGTCACCTTTCCTTGGCTGCTCTATCGTAAGCGTTATATGGATGCGATTGTGTATAGTGTGGCAGGCTGGTCATTTATTCAGCTTAACGTTGCCATTGTGCTGGTCACGTTTGAATTTGTAGCGATGTCCTATATACCCGATGCTTATCAAATGGCAGTACGAGTAGGTATCGCTGCGGTGATTTGGCTGTTTTGGTCGTTTATGGTGGCACGCTGGACCGACGCTTATTATTATCGAATGGCGCGACGTGAAATTGCCGATGTTATTGAAGATTATCCGCAAGACGAGGCCAGACAAAAAGCACATTTGCGTCGAGAAGGCGGGGTTAGTTTGTTTGGTTTGGCATTGGGCTTTGGATTTTTCGCCTTTGCTTTAACGGTCATTAAAGTGCAGTTTTTACCTATTATCGCGAAGCCGAAAGCCAATGAGGTGTTATTCAATGCTTATGACATCACCAAAACGACGCAAAACCGTGTGGCTGTGATTTATCAACAGACTGAGCAGTGTCCGGTTGATTTGCCATTTGACATAGAGGATCCGCAGATTAAGGTGCGTATTGATACTCAAGTACCGGGCGTGCCCAAAACAGATTGCGCAGTTGTAGGAACGATTCAGAATGTTAAGTTTCCACTGCGTTATCTCAATGAGCAAACAGTGGTTTTTTATCATGTGAAAGATAGCGATAGCTGGCAGTGCACCAGCTCGTTAAATGAAAAGCTAGCGCCCCCAAATTGTTCAACGGATTGAATTATTCAACGGATTAACAGCTCTTTTAAACTTTGGGGTCGGTAGCGGTAGTGTCTTTTTCATCAACTGGTGTCGCTTGGCTTTTTAGCGCATCATAAAAGTCGCTCAAATCCATTTTACGGGCTTTATCGATATCTTCGTCAAATAAGCTCTCAAGCTCTGCCATCGCGGATTGGGCTGACTCAATCATGCTGGCTTCATCATCATAAATCGCTTGCTGACGTTCAATCAAATCGTCATCGTAGTCACGGAAGGTTTGTACCGTTTCGCGGGCTTTTTCTGGTGAAATTCCGAGCAGCTGTAGTGATTCACGCGACATATCTAGCGATGACAAATAGGTCTCGCGCCAAATATGACGGACGCCCACCTCACGCAGGCGATAGTAATGCTGGCGGTCACGCGCACGAGCTAAGACAATCATGTCTGGGTAGTTTTTACGCAGGTATTGAGCAGTGGTAATAGAGCGCTCTAAATCATCGATGGCGAGAATAAAGACGCGGGCTTTTTTGATACCAGCCGCGCGCAGTATCTCAGGGTTTTTCGGATCGCCATAATAGACTTGGTTACCAAATTTACGGACGAAATCGACGCGATTTGCTGAGCGCTCAATGGCGGTAAACTCGATATTGTGCATACGTAGCACTCGACCAATAATTTGTCCAACGCGCCCAAAACCAGCAATAATTACCTGATGTTCATGGTCTGGAATCGTATCATATTCGCGACTGGGTTTACCTTTAGCAAATAATGGCTCACCAATTTTTTCTAATAACAAAAATGCCAGTGGTGTGAACGCCATAGAAATCGTCACGACAAGATTTAGGGTATTGGCAAGCTCAGGGCGCAAGACGTTCTGCGCTGTAGCCACACTGAATAAAACAAAGGCGAACTCACCACCTTGAGCAAGCGTAACGCCCAGCCGAATACTGGTCGGCCAACGATTACCGGATACTTTTGCAATCGCGGTAAGAACGCCGAATTTAAGAAACATCAGCCCCATCGCACAGCCGATGATAAAAATAGGCTTAGCTAAGATGAGTTTGACATCAGTCAGCATGCCGACCGACATAAAAAACAGCCCTAATAGCAAGCCTTTAAACGGTTCGATACTGGCCTCTAGCTCGTGGCGATACTCAGAATCTGCTAGCAAGACGCCAGTCAAGAATGCCCCTAATGCCATCGATAGACCAATCTGCTCCATCAAGATAGAAACGCCCATGACGATGAATAAAGCCACAGCAGTCAGTAGCTCTGCGGCACCGCTTGAGGCGACAAACTTGAAAAATGGTCTAACAATGTAACGGCTAGAGAAAATCAAACCGGCAAAAACAGCAAAAACTTTACCAAAATAAATCAAATCATAGCTTTGTTCGCGAACGCCTGAAAGGAAGGGGATGATAGCCAATAAGGGAATAACAGCAATGTCTTGGAATAATAAAATAGTAAATGCTTCACGACCATGGGTGCTCGATAATTGTTGCTTTTCAGTCAATATCTGTAGTACAAATGCCGTAGAGGAAAGGGCCAGACCAAAACCAACGATAAAGGCGGTATCGAGTGGCAAGGCAAAAAACTGGTGTGATAGCCACATCAATAGCGTGCCAGTCAATCCGACTTGCAAACCACCTAACACAAATATCGAACGGCGTAGCGCCCAGAGTCGTGAGGGTTGTAGCTCAAGTCCAATAATGAACAGCAGCATGACGACGCCAAACTCAGAAAAATGCAATAAGCTCTCAGCGTCGCCCGCCACATCTAAACCACTAGGGCCCAATATCAAACCAGTGATGAGATAACCTAAGACTGTTGCAATACCAAAGCGCTTGCCCAGTGGTACAAACAGCAGCGCTGCTCCCAAGAAAATCGTAGCTTGTAACATTAAGTTTGGTGAGCCGGCGGCGGCAGCGAGCATCTGGAATCCTTAGCAAGAACAATAAAATAAGCAGTGAAGCAAGATTATAACAATAATAAAAACTATTTTAGCATAGGTTATTTTTTACGATAAATCTTCCACACGCCATTATCTGCTAGCGGATTACGATAAGCATCGTTACGGCGCTTACGAGGTGTCTGCCGACTGTCTACGATTTTAAAGTCGGGCAGAGCATGGACGATAAGCCCAGTACGATAAAAGCGTACTCGTTCAGGCTCTAGCATCTCGCCCTTGTTATCTCGGCAAAAAACATAAGCGCGTAGATCGATAAACTCACGATGGGCGACCAAACGCGCTTCATCATCGTTATCAAACACGGCTGCCATACGCTCAATGTCATCAGCGTTATAATCGCCGCATTTATCTGTGAGTGCACCAACCGAGCCAAAGCTTTTAGATTCTTTAGCACGGGTCTTGGTCAGATGTAGTCTTTGAACATGATAGATAAACTGTGGTATCTCAAGGCTGGCTGGCAGTGGCAGGTAGTCGGGCGGCAGATTGGCAGCGGGATAAAATGCCATCGCCCGCTCAAGCAGGTTATGCCAATGTTGCTGGTATGCTTGGACTTCAGCTAAATTGCCTTCATAAATAGGCATATCACGGATTTGACGTAAGATATCAGGCGGGAATTGCTCATCTCGAAAGCTGGCAATGTCTTCTTGCAGCGTTGACAGCAAAACTTTGGCGTGTTTTTTGCCGTCTTTTGAAGTGGGGTCGTCGATATAGTCTGGGGCGACAAATTGTGCTGAACGTCTAGACATGGCTGAAGGTCATCAATTGGTTATGAGTGAGGCTTTAAGTCTTAAGTATACAGAATTTATATTAAAGATATGGCGGCGAGTCTAAATTTCCCATCATTTTTAACATGCTATTACAATGCTAAAAATCAGCGTGATATAAGCTCATACACAATAAAGTCTTTTTTATTTATCCGAATCTACTTTTTTAAGTGTCATCTGTATCTATAAATAGGCGGCGTGGCATGAGTTATTACAAAATCATTTCTTATAAATAAGCGTTTAGCATTTTTAACCAAATATCATGAAAGGCGTTACTCATTGAAAGTTTTTATTAGAATAATATTGAGAGTTATTGGCGCAGGAGTAGGGCTGATACTTGGGTTGTGGTTGGTTATGGCCTCAAATATGGGGCCTGCTTATCTGCCGCAAGTGATGGATGGTGCCTTAGATTTCTGGATTAGAATAAGTCTATTGGGGGTAGGTCTTGGTATTTGGATAAGCACAGTAGTGTGGTTACTGTGGCTTATAGTATGCTATTTCTATGATTTGGTTAGGCCTGACCCATAATTGATGAGGTTTAGATTTATTATTACCTTATATTTTAATGATTGTGCCCGATATGACTATTGCCCTCAACAGCTTGCTCTGAGATATCACAAACTAGGGCATCACTATGGGTATTGGTTTGCGGATGCGAGGAGCTTTCGACTTGAATCGTGGCATGGTGAATGCCAAGCTCAAGCAGGCTTTGTTCCAGACTGGCAATCAATAAGCTTGATTCGTGGATACTCATTTCACCATCGACCACCACATGGCAAGATAAGGCGTTTAAACCACTGGTAATACTCCAAACATGCAGGTCATGAACTTGCTGCACCTGTGGGTGGGCAAGCAGTTTTTCTTCAACATTGACCAAAGATATGCCTTCTGGCGTACCTTCCATTAAGATATGTACGGAATCACGCACCACGCGGTAACCGCTAAACATGATAAGTATTGCAACAATCACTGATGCTGCCGCATCCGCCCATACCCAACCAAAACTCATCATCAATAGCGCGGCTACAATAGCCGCAACCGAACCCATTAAATCACTCAATACATGCAAGTAGGCACTTTGCATATTGAGATTAACAGGCTGTTTGTTATCCGATGCGTCGCTTGTTAATTTGGCATCATTCGCCTCATGTTTATCTTTATGTGAACCATGATTATGTCCATCGCCACTACGGCTGCCGCGATGCATCAGCCAAGCGACCAAGATATTGACCAGCATGCCGATAGTGGCAACGATGAGCATACCTTGGCTGGCAATCTCTGGCGGTGAATTAAAACGTTTAATCGCCTCATAAAAAATCATTAAAGCAATAATAACCAGCGTCGCACCATTGACGGTCGCGACCAATATCTCAAAACGTTTGTAGCCATAGGTTTTTTGATGGGTGGCTGCTTTTTCGCCGATTTTAAATGCCATCAAGGTAGCGCCAAGTGCGATCGCGTCACTTAGCATATGACCTGCATCGGACAGTAGGGCTAAACTGCCCGTCAATAAGCCTCCAATGGCTTCGACAAACATATAGCCAGTAATAATCAGAAAGCTAAACAATAAGGTGCGTTGATAGCCTTTGGTATCTCGCGGAGCGACTGTTTGTTCTAAATGTTCGTCATGGTCATGATGGGTGTCTGAAGAGTAGTTGTTTTCCTCGTTTTTCTGAACGTGTTGATGCCTATTAGCCGAATCATTCTGCTGAGAAAGGCTGTTTTTTTTAGGTTCTTGATGGTTCTGATTCATAGCAACACTCAGGATGATAGAAAGTGAAATTGACTTTTATAATGGCATTAAACACTGTGAAATGACATATCTCATTCTTAGGGTTTACTTAGCGTTTAATAACTGATCATTAAGAGTTACCAACCGACAGGGTCAATATCTAACGTTAGCTTAAGGTATTTAGCGCTTGGCAGAGCAAGTACGGGTTGCCACCATTGGCTTAATACTTGGTGTAATTGCTGTCGATTCTTACCTAGCAGCAAAAGCTGGGCGTGGTAGCGGCTGTTCTTTTTGCTCATTGGTGCATCGATAGGGCCAAGCACGGCCAAATTATGGCCATTTGGTAGATTAGCAATCGCATCTTTTAGCGCTTGGGTAGTGGCGGCAAGAGTTTTGCCTTCACAGCGTATCAGTGCAGCATGGCTATGAGGAGGTAGCCCCATCATCCTGCGTTCTTGCAGCAATTCGCGAGCAAACGACAGATAACCATCCTTGACCAGCTTTAATAATAATTCATTATCGGGTTGCAACGTTTGAATCAGTACGCGACCTGCCTTGTCTCCCCGTCCTGCACGTCCCGCCACTTGAATCATCAATTGGGCAGTATGTTCAGGCGAGCGAAAGTCAGCGGATAAAAAGCCGCGATCAGCGTTGGGTAAGCAAACCAGCGTGACATTGGGAAAATGATGACCTTTGGCGACCATTTGCGTGCCGACTAATATGGCAGGCGTGCCTTCATTGATACGCTGATAAATATTTTCCCAGCTGTCTTTACGCCTAGTGGTATCGCGATCGATTTGAATAATAGGATACAGCTCTTTACTGGTTTGCGGGTTGGCAAAAATTGCATGCAAGTTTTCGCTGAGCCTTGTGGTACCCATACCTTTGGCATCGAGATTTTGACTGCCACAATCAGGGCAAGCCGTCGGAATATAAGCCTGCCAGTCACAATGATGACATTTTAAATAAGAGTTGCTTGAATAACTGCTCCGCTGAGCTTGGCTGCCATAGTGAACGGTTAAATGCGCATCACAGCGCGGGCAATCTGCCTGCCAACCGCAAGCCTCGCATAATAACACTGGCGCATAGCCGCGACGATTTAAGAATATCAATACCTGATCACCGGCTTCTAGGGTTTGTCGTATCGCCCCGATAAGTGCATCGGTCAGCCCTGTATCATAGCGCGTGCCATTGTCCGTCGTTTGCTGATGGGTGCTTTGCAAGCGTGCATCGATGAGCTGTATGGTTGCAGGCTTTGCATTACCGGGGCGAGTTTGTAATTGACACTCCACCAGCTTACCATCATCGATCAGTTTTAGATGCTCAAGAGACGGGGTGGCGGTGCCAAGCACAACTGGAATATTATATTGCAGGCCTCGGTAAAGCGCGACATCAGCAGCATGATAACGCAGCGTATCTTGCTGCTTGTAAGAGCCATCATGCGCTTCATCAACGACGATGAGCCCTAAGTTTGCAAATGGATAGAGCACTGCTGAGCGCGTACCGATAATGACTTGTGCATGACCAGTGCGGCAATCTTGCCAGCCCTGTAAGCGGTGGGTATTATTCATACCTGAATGTAATAAGACAATATTAGCGGCAAAGCGACTGGCAAACCGCGCGCGTGTTTGCGGTGTCAGTCCAATTTCGGGCACTAGAATTAACACTTGCTTGCCAGCTTCCAATACCGCCTGCATCGCCTGTAGGTAGACTTCGGTCTTACCACTGCCGGTAATGCCATTTAATAAAAACCCTGTATAAGACTCAGATTTATGCGCGGTAACAATAGCCTCAACGGCAAGTTGTTGCTCCTCGTTGAGGTCAAGCGGCATTGTGGCGAGTTTAACAGGGGCTGGCGCTTGCTTTATCTGAATATAGCGCTCAATTAGCCCTTTATCTTCTAGTGTCTTTAAAAAGGTGCGCTGCAACCCTTCTAAAAGCAGTACATCT
The DNA here is from genome assembly GCF_014861375.1 of Psychrobacter sp. FME5. NCBI lineage: Bacteria > Pseudomonadati > Pseudomonadota > Gammaproteobacteria > Moraxellales > Moraxellaceae > Psychrobacter > Psychrobacter sp. FME5. The sequence goes on from NZ_RRYX01000013.1 coordinate 31,552, forward strand.
TCACTCGCGCCGTGTTCACCATGCAGTTTTAACATATCGAACTGCTGTTTTTGCTTTTTTGCATTGGCACGAAAGTCGTCATCAGTGATATGAGGCAAAATTCGCCAATGGGTAATAAGTAAATCTAGCGGTTTGCCCTGACGCACTAAGCTTGGCAAGATAACGGCTAAGACATCGCCGAGAGGATAGTGATAATAACGCGCCAGCCAATGAGCCAGCTTTAACATACTGGCACCTAGAATTGGCTCAGCATCTAAGCATTTATTAATAGGTTTGAGTTTGTTGCGGGGTACGCTACTCTCAGTTTCAGCAATATGAGCGACGACGATACCGATTAACGTTTGGCGACCGAACGATACTTCGACGCGGCTGCCAATTTGCGGTGGCTGTATTGATGTGTCATTCGACAAAGTATTGATATCTGCCGGTAAACTATAATCAAATACCCGATAAAGGGGTACGGGCAACGCAACTTGTACCAACATAAAAGGGCTTCGCAGAATGATTAAGGTAAGATGAAATAAACAGATAGAAACCAATAAGCTTAGCATGATGCTAAGCTTATTATTCTTCAACTTAAAATATTAATATTTACGCAACATCTATAATAGACTTATTCAATATACAAAATAGACTCAATCTCAACCACACCGCCTTTAGGCAATGCTGCTACTTGAACAGCAGCACGAGCAGGATATGGCTCGCTTAAATTGGCCATGAATACTTCGTTTAATGCTGCAAAGTCATTTAAGTCGGTCAATGAGACATTAAATTTAACCACATTCTTCAAGCTACCACCAGCCGCTTCACAGATGGCTTTAATGTTTTCAAATACTTGCTTGGCTTGTGCGTCAAAACCCTCTCTTAACTCCATAGTTTCAGGGTCGAAGCCCAGCTGACCTGAGATATAAACAGTATTACCAACTTTGACGGCTTGTGAATAAGTGCCAACGGCTGCGGGTGCTTTATCAGTTTGAATGGTTTGACGGCTCATATTATATCCTTGTAGTATTTTTGGTGTTTGATGTGCTGACTCTACTTGCTAAGAGGTTAGCAGAAGACTTTAATGCTATTAAAGTTTTATAAAGCTAAAAATTAAATATCCCTGCTTTCACATAATATTTAAGCAGCAGAGACTTTCACGCTTATTCTAACTGAGTTTATAGCTGATATAAACGGATGATATTTGGGAAGCCAAGTAACGAGCGTAGTTCACGAATACCTTTAGCCAGATGATTGCGACTACGAACCACAATATGGATGATCGTATCACTGCTACGCACGTCAACCGTTTCTACCCCCATATTTAACTGGCGCAGATGGTAAATGACCTCACTAATTTGTTCATCACTGAGGGCAATTGACAGCTTTAAATAAGCAGGAAAACGAATTTTGCCGCTGTTTTTTATATCGTTCTCGCCAGCTTCACCTTGTTTGACCGCATTGTCATTGCGCCAACGCAGTTGGATGACTTGATAGGGGTTGTCTTTACGAATCTCGTCTAGTGAGAAGCATTTATGTCGATGGACGACCAGACCGTGGCGGGATAAATGGCCAACGATAGGGTCGCCATAGATAGGGTGACAGCAGTTAGCAAAGTCTAGCTCGACCCCAGAAGTATTCACTATCAGCTGTTGTGGCTGGGTCATGTCATTGCTGTGCTCTTGTGCTTGTAAATCACTGACTTCATCGCTGAACAAGCGTGTCACTATCAGCTGTGGTAGTAGCGTACCAGAGCTTATTTGCTCAAATAGTGCTTCTTTTTCGGTTAGGCCGCGCCATTCGATGAGGTTTTTCCAATCACTATCCGTTAAGTCATCGAGACTTTTTTGATAGGTTTTTAGCGCGCGATCTAGGGCTTGACTGCCGTGATGCTGTTTATCAGCAGTTGATAAGTCTTTAAACCAACGCAGAATCTCTTCACGTGCCTTGTTGGTCACTACAAACCCAAGCCATTCCGCTTTTGGCTCTGAGTGGCTGTTGACTTCGATTTCAACCAATTGACCATTTTTGACCACGGTACCAAGTTTTGCAGGTTTGCCGTCGACACTGGCACCGACCGCGACGTTACCGACCATAGGGCCGACAGCATAAGCAAAGTCTAGCGCAGTAGCCCCTTGTGATAGCTCATAGGCACGGCCTTGCGGGCTGTAGCAAATGATTTTGCTAGAATGTAGATAATCCATTAACTCATTAATGGTAGAGACCGCCGCTGAAAAATCGGGGCTATTTTCATTTAAGCTGTCTTCATCGACCAAGTCTTTCATATTACGTAGTGAGGCTTGAATAACCGACTGGCTAACATCGGAAGCGTGTTCTGCACCAATGACACCAAGCCTTGCCGCGCTTTGCATTTGCTTGGTTAAAATCGTGACTTTGACAAAATCATTATCACGCTCATAGATAAGCGTGAGCGACTGATTGCCGCCAGGTAGTGGCCGGCGAATATTATCAGCGATATGACTGTCATCTATCTGATATTTTTTAATCAAATAATAAGCCAGTTTGTCACAAGCTTCGATGTTATCGAGGACGATTTCAAACGCATAATGGCGGAGCAGCGCATTAATTTCCCCACGATTACGGAAGAATTGACGAAAGATAACCACGCGATTATCTAAGACTTTCACCATGCCATTAAGGTGAAGGTTATTCAAAACAATGCTTAAATAGCGATGGATGGCTTCTCTTTGAAAATTACGCCCAAGCCCGTGTTGTAGCAGCTTATCAGAGATTTTGTTATACATCTCAGAATCAAGGTTACGATAACAGAGCACTTCAATATAATCGGCAATATCATTAAGTCCCATCAGCCGCGCAAATGGCACATAAAAATCTAGTGTCTCTTGAGCGGTGGTGCGCTGTTTTTCGGGGCGTACAGCGTCAAGCGTCGACATATTATGTAGTCGATCGGCAAGCTTAATAATTAATACCCGCGGGTCAGCAAGCGTGGCTGTTAGAATTTTATGAAAAGTAGCGGCTTTATTTTCTTGTTTGTTATGCGTCGATGATTTCAGTTTGGTCACACCGTCGACCAGTCTGGCTACTACTTTGCCGTAACGCTGTTCAATCTGTTCGTCACTGACATCAGTATCTTCAACCGTATCATGTAAAATAGCAGCAATAACGGTATCTCGATCCAAGCGAAAGCCAGCTAGTATTTCGGCGACCGCAATCGGATGGGTGATATAAGGCTCCCCTGATTTACGCTTATCTTTAATATGCGCTTTATCACCGAACTCGCAGGCATCAACAATATCACGACGTTCGGCAGCAGTGAGATAACCGACTGAACGGAGTAAATTATATTGAGCGTCATCGACCAGATGATGACTGAGCTTGGGTAAGGTTTGACTCATAAAGTGACGATCCTGTGTTCCACTAGCTAGCTACTTGACCACTTATAACGATAAGATAAATGGTGACTGAATAGATGCTGATCTACTATTGAAGGGGGATTAAGAGCAAAAATTGGGTAGATCACCCTCTAATTAATCGTAAATTGCATTCAATGTCAACTGCTAAGCGCGCAGGCGCTATAAAATTTTGGAAATTTTAACTCAACGGTAGGTTTTGAGATATAAATGGCGACTAAAACCGTCAATTCAATATCATTATAACTAAAAAAACCACAGCATAGGCTGTGGTCTCTATCGTCAGTCAATATAACAGTCAGTATAACTTTGACCTAAAAGTAGTGTTCAGCTTCAATATAATAAACTCTATCCAAGCGGTTTATTAGAAATTAATTATTAGAAGCTATGTGTTAGAAACTATGTGTTAGAAACTATGTGTTAGAAACTATGTGTTAGAAACTATGATCGCCTGACAAAGCCAAATCTAATGAGCTCGTTGCAAAATTATGCTCTGGCTGGTTTAAAATATCACGGGTGATTTTACCAGCAGCAATTTCACGTAATGCCAATACCGTTGGCTTGTCGTTATCGACATCAACCATAGGCTCAGCGATACCTTTGGCTAACTGACGGGCGCGTTTGCTTGCGACCAAAACCAGCTCAAAGCGATTATCAACATTATCCAAACAATCTTCAATCGTCACTCGTGCCATAAATAGCTACCTCGGTTGTTTTTATTAGCGACGGAACTTGCCCGCCACTCAATAAAAATAATATCAAAAATATAAAGGGGGATAGCGACATATTATAGCATTTTTTGCTCAGTCGCGTAGTTGCTTTTTATATCTAACGCTTAATTGAGCCATAATGTCTTTTGGCACACCGCTTACTCTTCTGTTTTAGCATGTAGCAAGTTGGTAATCGTGCGATGATAACGCTGCTGTTGACGACTTAAGGTCTGTCTATCTGCCACGATGATGGCTTTTAATTCCGTCAAAGCGACTTCAAAATTATCATTAATAATGACAAAATCAAAATGTACGTATTGCGCCATTTCAGTCACTGCACCAGCCAAACGTTGCTCGATGACCTCGATAGTATCTTGCCCACGCGTCGATAAGCGTTGACGTAAGGTGGCAAGACTTGGCGGTAAAATAAAAACCATCGTCGCTTCAGTAAATATTTTTTTGACTTGTAGTGCACCCTGCCAATCAATCTCTAAAATCACATCGACACCTGCGTCCAGCTGCGCCCGCACGCTTTGTTCTGAGGTGCCATAATAATTATTAAACACCTCAGCGTGTTCTAAAAATTGACCAGCACCGATAGCTGTCACAAAGCTATCGACATCGGTAAAATGATAGTGATGGCCGTCAATCTCGCCTGGACGCGGCGCTCGGGTAGTGTGTGAGATACTGACGGTCAAGTCATTGGTCGTGGCAAGTAGCTGCTTTACCAGTGAGGTCTTGCCCGTACCTGAAGCGGCAGTGATAATAAATAATGAACCTGTCATACAGTTTGTCCTAAAGGCTGGTAAAAATAAAAAATACCATCATGTATGGTAGTAGAAATCGTAATCGATACCTCATTATAAACTGCTTTAAAAGCAAATTATGCTAAAGTAGGGTATCGATTTTATCCCAACTTTTGAATTAAAGCTTTTGATCCCAATATTTTGTATGGTTGATTCAATATAATTTGGATACAAGGAAGGCGAGTGCAAGTACTACAACTGGTAGACTAAGCGAGCCTGACACCGTATCCGATTGATATAGGATTGGCTATATCTAAGCTTTGATTGTAAATTATCTAATGATAGGCCTTCTTATGCAAATTTATCTTGCCAATCCACGTGGGTTTTGTGCTGGTGTGGATCGCGCGATTGCGATTGTCAACGAAGCATTGACACGTTTTGAGCCACCCATTTATGTTCGTCATGAAGTGGTCCATAACAAGTTTGTGGTTTCTGATTTGGCCAATCGCGGCGCGGTATTTGTCGAAGAGCTGCATGAAGTGCCCGATGGTTCGATTGTTATTTTCTCCGCTCATGGCGTCTCAAAAGCTGTTGAAGATGAGGCAGAACGCCGTGATTTAACGGTGTTTGATGCCACTTGTCCTTTGGTGACTAAAGTACATATCGAAGTCGCTAAGTTTGCGCAAGATGGAATGGATGCGGTATTGATTGGACATGCTGGGCACCCTGAAGTAGAAGGTACGATGGGGCGCTTTAACCGTCGTCATGGTGGGCAGATACATTTGGTCGAAAACGAAGCCGATGTTGAAGTATTGAACGTACAAAATGCGGAGCATTTGGCCTTTGTCACGCAAACCACTTTATCCATGGATGACACCGCGCGCGTCATCGATGCCCTGCGTGAAAAGTTCCCCAGCATTCAAGGTCCGCGTAAAGACGATATCTGTTATGCCACCCAAAACCGCCAAGACGCGGTAAAAGATTTAGCCAGCCGCTGTGAAGTAGTGTTAGTAGTCGGTTCGCCAAACTCATCAAACTCCAATCGTCTGCGCGAGCTAGCAGAGCGTATGAATTGCCGTGCCTATTTAATCGACAATGCTAATGAAATGAACAGCAGTTGGTTAGACGGGGTGCAGAGTATTGGTGTAACGGCTGGCGCGTCAGCGCCTGAAGTGCTGATTCAAGAAGTGCTACAACAGCTACAGGATTGGGGCGGTGAATTGCCGAGCGAGCTGTCAGGGATTGAAGAAAATGTAACTTTTAGTCTGCCCAAAGCATTGCGGATTCCAGTAACCCAAGTTGGCAAGTAAGAATAAGCGTGCTTTGTACAGCGCATTAATTAGGTAAAGCCGAATGAAAAAACAGAAAAAAAGATTTGTACTGGCAGAGGCCACTGTTGATGAGATTAATAAACAATTGAAAGTCAATATGTTTGTGATTGTAGTGTTGGTATTCATGCTTTTTCTTAATATAGTGCAATTTATGAACAGTTACAGTCTTTTAATAGGTGGGCTCATTATTGTTGGGGTTATTCTATTATTTGTAATGGCTAAGAGCCGTACATTGCTTAATATGAGAAAGCAAACGCTTACCCAGTAAACGATAACAAGTACACAATAAAAAAAGGATAGTTATGTCAGCTTATTACAACTTTATAAAACGCGAACAACAAGAAGATGGCAGTAGCGTAGCGCACTATCAGCCCACCCAACATGCACAAGGCGCGTGGAATGAGCATGAGCAACATATGGCGCCAGCGACAGGCATACTCACCGCTGAGTTAAAAGGTTTTGTGCCACAAGCGAACATGCGCATTGCGCGTATTAGCCTAGATATTTTAGGGTTGATACCGCTTGATGATTTCACGATTACCACGCGCTGTATTCGTCCGGGTAAGACCATTGAGCTGATTGAGGCAGTCATGAGTAGTCGTGGCCGCGACGCCATTATTGCTCGTGCTTGGCGACTGATGACCCAAGATACCAGCGCGATTGCGGGGCTTGAGGATAAAAAATCCGTATATAAACCTGAAGATTTGCCAGCTTGGGAGGATATGAAAGGCTGGCCAGGCGGTTTTATTGAAAGCGTGCGTTTTGTGGCAGAACCAAACCGCCGCTCAGGTTGCGGTATGGTATGGGTAACCAATGATGTCGACATGATAGAAGGCGAGCCTACCGATGATATGGTACATCTATTGGGCATGGCTGATACCGCTAATGGCATCGTGCCACGCGTCGGTCTTGGTTTATCAAACTTAGAATGGATGTTCCCTAATACCGATTTGCAAATTCATATGCATCGTGCACCACAAGGGCGTTGGCTAGGTATTGAAGCCGTACAACAATACGGCGCTGATGGAATAGGGTTGACCAGTGCCGTATTGCATGATGAGCATGGACCTTTTGGTCGCAGTGAGCAGATTTTAACCATCCGTCCGATGCCGCGTTAATGCTAAGACCTATTGAGTAGGCAGCTCTTATTGTACTATCAAAATTGTCTTATCAAAAACCACCCTATGAATAAAACCTATAGTCAGTGAGAAGTAATATCGCTATATCACGTACTGCAGGTACCGTTTTTTCTTGCTTGCTGTGCCTACGCAGACAGAGGCTGCAAAAAAACTATACCCGCAGTATCGTAGCGTTTTTAAAGTATTTTAACTATTGTGGATAAGTTGAAAAACTAGTAATTCTGAAAAACAAAACGAAAGCATGTGATTAATTTATTATACAAATTGATGCTAATCAGTTGTAATAGCAATCAACAAGGCAACGATATTGCACTGACAGGTTATTATGCATAAAAACAGCCGTTTTTCAGAAAAAATGACAACTATTCTGGAGCTATTAATAGAAGCGTATTCAGAATAGAATTTATACTTTAATCCATTTGTTATTCAAAGGAGTATGATTTATGAGCAATGATATGAGCGATAAAAAATGTCCTTACGCACCGACCCAATTAACGATGGGAAATGGCGCACCAGTTGCCGATAATCAAAATAGTCTCACCGCCGGCAAGCGTGGACCATTATTGGCGCAAGATATTTGGCTTAATGAAAAACTAGGTAATTTCGTTCGTGAAGTGATTCCAGAACGCCGTATGCATGCCAAAGGCTCAGGTGCATTCGGTACGTTTACCGTGACTCATGATATTAGCAAATATACCCGCGCTGATATCTTTAATGAAGTGGGTAAGCAGACTGAAATGTTTGCGCGCTTTAGTACAGTAGCGGGCGAGCGCGGTGCTGCTGATGCCGAGCGTGATATTCGCGGTTTTGCGCTAAAGTTTTATACCGAAGAAGGTAACTGGGATATGGTGGGTAATAATACGCCGGTGTTCTTTTTACGTGACCCACGCAAATTCCCAGATTTGAACAAAGCGGTCAAACGTGATCCACGTACCAATATGCGCTCGGCGACCAATAACTGGGATTTTTGGACTTTGCTGCCAGAAGCATTCCATCAAGTGACCATCGTCATGAGTGATCGCGGTATTCCTGCCTCATTTAGAAATATGCATGGCTTTGGTTCACATACTTATAGCTTTTGGAATACAGATAATGAGCGTTTTTGGGTCAAATTCCATTTCCGTACTCAACAAGGTATTAAAAACTTAACCGACGCAGAAGCGGCAGAAGTAGTCGGTATGAACCGCGAAAGCAATCAAGAAGACTTGTATCAAGCGATAGAAAATGGCGATTTTCCTAAGTGGAAAATGTATGTGCAAATCATGCCAGAAGCTGAGGCTGATAGCGTTCCTTATCATCCATTTGATTTGACCAAGGTATGGCCAAAAGGCGACTATCCACTGATTGAAGTCGGTGAGTTTGAATTGAATAAAAATTCTGACAACTACTTTGCCGATGTTGAGCAAGCGGCATTTGCCCCAAGTAACTTGGTGCCAGGCATCAGCGTTTCTCCTGATAAAATGCTACAAAACCGCTTGGTGAATTACGCCGATGCCCAGCGCTACCGTGTTGGTGTCAATCATCAGCAAATCCCTGTGAATAAGCCGCGTTGCCCTGTGATGAGCAATCATCGTGATGGTCAAGGCCGTGTTGATGACAATTATGGTGGCCGTCCGCACTATGAGCCCAATAGCTTTAGCCAGTGGCAAGAGCAACCTGACTATGCTGAGCCGCCATTAAAGATTAATGGTGATGCGGCGTACTATGATTTCCGTGAAGACGATAGCGATTATTTCAGCCAACCGCGCGCGCTCTTTAACTTAATGAGTGCTGAGCAGCAACAGGTGCTGTTTGAAAACACGGCTGGCAACTTGTCGGGTGTGCCTGACTTTATTCAGTATCGTCATATTCGCAACTGCAACTGGTGTGAACCTGCTTACGGCGCAGGCGTGGCCAAAGCCTTAGGTGTAACCGTAGAAGAGGCTATGGCTGCCCGCGAAACTGATCCAGCTGGTCATTTACCTAGCTGCTTATAATTTATAAATTTTATAAGACTGTCTCTATTAAAAACTTATTTTTGTCAAAAAACACCGTTCTAGAAAACTAGAGCGGTGTTTTTGATTGAATTATGTCTTTGATCTTGAAATTTTCTGCTACGCCCCTATTAGTATAAACAGCTTAGCGGTATTCAAAATGATACCAAACCCAAAAAGTACGATTAGCTGTGTCAAACTCGCTTAGTCTACCGTGCGTAGTACTTGCACTTGTTTTCCTTGCTATTCTAATTTTTGTGAATGGTATTACGCTTCTCTGATATTTATTAGAGTAAGTTTGGTTTGATTGCTGTTATTTTATAATAAGTTTCTAATACAAATTGACGGAGTTTTTTATGAGTGAACAGACCCAAGTGGATGGTAAAAACCCTGAATTAAAAAAACATACCTTTGAAGCTGAAGTGGCGCAACTACTGCATTTAGTGACGCATTCGCTATATTCTAATGCCGATATCTTCGTGCGTGAGCTGGTCTCTAACGCCTCGGATGCTTGCGATAAACTGCGCTTTGAAGCGACCAATGATGACAGTCTTTATGAAAACGATGGCGAGTTAAAAATTCGCATTGCCGTCGATGAAGACGCCAAAACCATTACCTTTACCGATAATGGCATTGGAATGAATGAAACCGATGCGATCGAAAACCTAGGCACGATTGCCAAATCTGGTACCAAAGCATTCTTAGACAAATTGTCTGAATCACAAAAGCAAGATGGTCAATTAATCGGCCAGTTCGGGGTTGGTTTCTACTCCGGGTTTATCGTTGCTGATACCATTAGCGTTGAATCACGCAAAGCGGGCGAGCCTGCCGATAAAGGCGTGCGCTGGGTATCAGACGGCACAGGCAGCTTTACCGTTGAGCCTATCAGCAAAGACACGCGCGGCACTGCCATTACCTTGCATCTAAAAGAAGAGTATTCTGCAGGCGAAGACAGCTATCTCGATCGCGGCAAAATCAAGGGCTTAGTCAATAAATATTCAGATCACATCAGCTTACCGATTCAGATGCGTAAAGAGGTTTGGCAAGAAGATGAGGCTGAGGAAGGCGACGACGCTGAAAATGCCGCACCAGCTAACGGTCAAATGGTTCTGACTGACGAATGGGAAACCATTAACAAAGCCAGCGCACTATGGACACGTTCAGCATCTGAGATCGAAGATGACGAATATATCGACTTTTATAAAAACATTAGCTATGACATGGACGCGCCGCTCACATGGACCCATAACCGTGTAGAAGGCCGTGTACAGTATACTCAGCTGTTATATATCCCTACAAAAGCACCTGCCGATTTATATACTCGTGAGCAGCAACATGGTTTGAAATTATACGTCAAACGCGTCTTTATTATGGATGAAGCTGAGCAATTATTGCCGATGTACTTGCGCTTTGTAAAAGGGGTGATTGATTCCGCCGACTTGCCATTGAACGTCAGCCGTGAGCTATTACAAGAATCACGTGATGTGAAATCTATCCGCGATGGTAACGCCCGTCGTACTTTAACCTTGCTAGCAAGCCTTGCCAATAGCGAAGACAGCGACAAGCAAGAAAAGTTCGCCCAGTTTTATAGCGAGTTTGGCGATGTCATCAAAGAAGGTCTAGGCGAAGACATGGGCAATCAAGAACGTATTGCCAAACTGCTTCGTTATGCAACCAGCACTCAAGATGGCGAAACAACCAGCTTTGAAGACTACAAAGGTCGTATGAAAGAAGGGCAAAAAGCCATCTATTATCTAACCGCTGATAATCTAGCGGCAGCAAAGAATAGTCCGCAACTTGAGCTGTTCAAAAAGAAAGGCATCGAAGTTATCCTGATGACCAGCCGTGTCGATGAATGGGCGATGAACTTTTTAACCTCATTCGATGAGACACCACTGCAAAACATCGCCAAAGGTGCGGTAGACTTGGGCGACTTGCAAGACGAAGAAGAGAAAGCAGAAGCTACAAAAGCTGAAGAGACACTAAAACCAGTGGTGGATAAACTCAAAACGGCTTTAGGTGAACGCGCCAAAGACGTGAAGGTATCGACGCGTTTGGTTGATAGTCCTGCCTGCTTGGTCGTTGGTGAAGGTGAGCTGTCGCCACAAATGATTCAGATGCTGAAACAAATGGGTCAAGATGTACCAGAAAGCAAGCCCACGCTTGAGGTCAACCCAGATCATCCACTGATTAAAAAGCTTGAAAGTAGCGAGCAGTTCGATGATTTGGCTCAAGTAATTTTTGACCAAGCGTTGCTAGCAGATGGTGGTCAATTGGAAGATCCTGCTGCTTATCTTAAGCGCGTTAATGAGTTGTTGATGAGATAATATTCAACACGCCCTAGTATTTAATAAAAAAGGAGGTCTTTAGTCTAAGGCCTCCTTTTTTTATAGGTTTAAGAGGGTTTTTTAAGTGAATTTTACAAATCAGCCTTATCCTCTTGACCGACAATCCGTTACAATCGCGATAGATTAGCGGGCTAAACTATTAAATCGTACTTCTCGCTTTTCAACCCTATTTTATCGTGAATTAATTACAATATTTATATCAATATGCCTTATAAAAATGTTCATCTAAGACATAAAAAAGTACTGATATCGAAATATTTTATCATTGATTTACTTTATTTCTATCGACTGGCTAGAGGTCTAAGTCTTTGTCACTTGCGTCGTTAAAAACTGTATCGCTTCAGCGTTTTTCGCTCAATTTCGCTGCCAATATCATTGCAACCTTATGGATGCTGGTCGGATCGACGCGTGCATTTTCTTGGGTCAAGCCCACCTTTATTCAGTTTGCTGTCTTTGCATTATTAGCACTCGGTAGTAATGTGCTGTTTTCTTTTTTGGCTGCTGAACACGGCAGCATCTTTAATGAGCAAGGATTGGTCAGCTATTTAATCTGGCCAATGATTATTCTATTGGGCGGTATTATTTTGGCACGGCGCGCGGGCAATCAAGCGCTGGTTTTTGTGCCCGTAGTACTGTGGTTAGTCGCCGATACATTATCGGCATTGCTACAAAGCTTGGTACAGTTTTTAGGTAGTTATGGTTGGTTGCCGGGCTGGAGCTATTCGTTTTTACCTATCCTGTTCCTCGTGCTGTTCTTATGGCAGACCTTAGCACTATTATGGATATTTTTCCGTCGCCTGCGTATCTCATGGTGGGAGCGGGTGATTGTATTGATAGGTGCGGTGGCACTGTTGACAATCTGGCAGCGTAATGTCGCTGATCAGCCAATTTTTAAGCAGATTCCTGTAGAGTCTGTATTAGAGGAGGCGGCACTGTATGAGCAGCCGCGTCTGCTACAGCAAGCATTAAATAGCATTGATTCGAGTACCGATGGCAAGACCGATTGGTATTTTATGGGTGTTGCTGGCTTCTCTGATCAAAACGTTTTTCGTTCTGAAATTAATAAAGTACGTGAATTGTTTGATGTGCGTTTTGGCACCAGTGGGCGCTCTTTAGCATTGATTAACAATACTTATAGCTGGCTTGATGAGCCAGTCGCCACCAAGACCAGTGTTTTACGAGGTTTAAAACGCATTGGTCAGCAGATGAATGCCGATGAAGATGTATTGATGCTGACGCTATCCTCACACGGTAATGAAGATATCATTCAATTGGCAAATCCTCCGCTTGCAATGGAAAATTTGGATGCCGCATGGCTACGTGAAGCGTTAGATGCGTCAGGTGTCCGCTGGCGAGTGATCGTGGTTTCAGCCTGTTATTCAGGCTCATTTATCGACGAATTGGCGTCTCCAACCACAGTAATAATTACGGCTTCAGCCGCTGATAAAATGTCGTTTGGCTGTACCAATACCGCGGAGATGACCTATTTTGGTCAGGCATTTTTTGCAGAGAGCTTACGTGAAAACACCAGTTTTTCTGCCGCTTTTAAAGATGCCGCTTATCGAGTACAAGAGCGCGAGCTTTACATGGGTTTTGAGCCCTCAGAGCCGCAAATGGTTATCGGTAGTTTAATGGAAACAGCCCTGCCAGCGTTTGAGCAAGTGTTATTTGATAAAACTCTACCATCAGTCGCCAGCATCAAGAACGATACTGCTTCTACCTCTGCCTCTATTAATATTGGTCCCGATACGGACTCAAAGGCTTCTATAGATATCGATAGCACCCCCTAAGAGTTTCTTAACCATAGATGTTTCCCAATCGCAGGTATCTCTTATGAGCCGTCGTGTATTTTATTTAGATAAAAGGAATGTCACTTATGAATAATTCTTATAATCACAGTTTGTCTGCCAGTAGCCAACTGACACAAAAAAGTGTCAATCGCTGCTTTGATGGTGAACAGCATTATTATAGCCACGAGTCGACCTCTACTAAGACGCCAATGACCTTTAGTGTTTATCTGCCAGATGAGGCGCTCGCTGGTCGTCGCTGTCCTGCGATTTTATACTTATCAGGTCTCACTTGTAATGCCGACAACGTCACTCATAAAGCGCATTTTCAGCAGAAATGTAGTGAGCTTGGTGTCATATTTATTGCCCCTGATACTTCTCCTAGAAGTGCTGGTGACAGTGATAGCAATGACAGCGGTAATAATAGCCATGACGTGCCCAATGACGAACGCTATTTTGTTGGGCAGGGTGCCAGCTATTATGTCGATACGACGCAAGCGCCTTGGGCAGAAAACTTTAATATGCAGAGTTACATCGTCGATGAATTATATGATTTGCTACGTTCAGAGTTCCCGATTGATACTATCGGTATCACAGGGCATTCGATGGGTGGTCATGGAGCACTATTATTGGGCTTTAAATTCCCAAGTAAATTTGTCAGCGTTTCAGCGCTATCACCAGTATGCGCTGCCAGTGAGTCAGCTTGGGGGCAGGCCGCCTATACAGAATACTTCGGCGATGATAAGTCGCTATGGTCGCAAGCAGATGCCTCGAAAGTGATTGAAACAGTCGGTCAGCAGTATTCGAGCATTTTGGTCGACCAAGGCGCTGCTGACAACTTCTTAGCAGAAGGACAGTTGCAAACATCCAAACTACAACAAGCTTGTGAAAAGGCCAAGCAGCCCTTAACATTACGTTATCAGGCGGGACACGACCACAGCTATTATTTTATCCAAACCGTGATTGGCGATCATATCGAATATCACTGGCGTATGGCGCAGATAAGCTAAAACCATTATATAAGCTGACAGCCTGATAGATAAACTGACAGACGGTTACGCTGATTGTCCAACCACGCTTATTTTTTGGTATAAAATAAAGCTTAGTGGGAAAGAGATTGGTTGGAAACCGTTTGTCATATTTAAAGGTAAGACTTTTATGATAAGTAATTTGACAGCGCAAGTAAGTACTGGTTCAACTCACAGAGCGCAAGCGACTCAATCATCGCTTAACACTATGCAGGCTGATATGACTGCGGCTTTAAAAAATAAGCAGCAAAATAGTATGGCGCAACAAGGTAACTCAAAGTCAGAGGCTACTCACGAAAAATCAACTCAGGCAACTACTGATAGATCGCTCGATGCCGCGCAACTATCAAGAGTAATCGAGATGGCGTGGGAAGACAGAACGCCGTTTGACGCGATAGAGCATAGCTATGGTTTCAATGAGTCTGGGGTTATCAAGCTTATGCGTCAGCAGCTAAAGCCATCATCTTTCCGCTTATGGCGTCAGCGTGTCACTAGCCGTGCCACCAAACATCAAGCCAAACGAAGTTTTGATGTCGGCCGCGCTTATTGTAAAACCCAGTATAAGCCGCGCTAGTTGTTTAAGCTTAGTTGTTTAGGTCTGGTTATTTAAACATAGCATTAGCACGTTATAATATTGGTATTTCTCTTATTTAGGACTGACTATCCTATTATCGTATGGCTTTTATTTAGAACTGACTATGGTGTCGGCACTAACGATAAATCTACTTTTATTAACTCTTCTTAGATTAACACATGAAGTGCAATACCAAATGTGAGGTGAAAAAAAGACCTAGATGCGCTAGCATCAAAGTTTTTATCCACCGACCAAAGTGAGATTGCAACCATGAACTATACACATCTAAGCCTA
>NZ_RRYX01000140.1:0-6381 GCF_014861375.1 Psychrobacter sp. FME5
ATGATAAGCTTAAAGCCAGCTATGAGGCTGCCGTAATTCTCGCTTGTGTCTTTATCTGGCTGCCGCTGATTTGAATTCTATACAGCCCCTAGTATGGCTACTTATATTTTTAACATAAATCGACCATCTTATGAATAAGAAAGAAATGCGTCCTTTATCAAGCAAATCATCCACAGATAAACCTGTGAAATCACGCCAAAAAATGTGGCTAGTGCTTATATTAGTACTTATTGCTATCGGTTATCTAGTCTCAAAGCAATCCGGACCAGAAGTTCCAAAGCCTGTCAGTGAATCAGCCTCACCATCGATGACTGAGCAAACTGGGGCGGCTCAATCTGCTTCTATACCAATAGACAATGAAACAAATGAAACAAATGAATTAGAAAATAGCGAGGTGACAGCAGATAACAGCCAAGCAGCGCCTATGGTCACTGACCCTACAACATCTGACTCTGAGGCTATCTTAAACGCGCCATTACCAGAAACAGACAGTTTGGCTAAAGAAGAAATTGATCGCTTAGAGGATACGCGTAAGCGCTTAGCCGAACAAGAAAAGCTTGCCGCTGAGCAGGTTGCGATGAATAAACAACTGACAGAGATGAAAGCTGAGCAAATCGAGTTGCTCGAACAACAAATAGCACAAATAGAAGCAAGAACAGACCCAAAACCTAATACAAAATAATGTAAATTCTTTATAAAGGGGCTGATAATGGCGACTCTACAACCCACCCACGCCCCTATTTTAAATAGCAGCGCACAGTTGCTTATTTTACCCGTCAATAGCGCTGGTGTGCTTTTAGACCCTATCCTCGCGCGAACAAAAACTTTATTTCCTGATAACTATCAACGTTATTATCGCGCTTGCCGTGATGGCAGTCTAAGCGTGGGTAGTTGTTTACTGCATAAACGTACACGTGAGCAGGCTGGACTTGGAATCAGCAATAACGGCAACCAACCAAGCTACATTGCCAATCTTGTTGTATCAAACCACCCTTATCATCCATCGCGTGCGCGTTGGTTGACAGCAGCCTTAGCCGACTTACAGCAGCAGCTCATACCTCTTATCCGCTACCAAGGTCTCCGTAGAATTGCTCTACTGGCACGTCCACTTATCCATAAACCTATACGAGGTGAAGCGGCCGAATTATCCACTGAATCTAACGTAGCAAACCCACTTCCATTAGATTGGTATGTTGATATTTTACCGTTATTAAAGCAACATCTACAAGGTTTGCCGAAAGTTCGTATCGATATTCATCTTCCCAAAGACATTGATATACACAAATCACTTTGATATAGACGAGTACTTCAAGACAATATCGCACTGCAAATATGAGTTTTTTGCGCCCATAAAAAAACCGCCTTGAGTGCTCATAATAAGCGACTCAAAGCGGTTTTTTTACTGAGTAAAGACCAGCTAAAACCAATTATCAAAAATTAGTTCTGCTCAATACCTTTCATGGTCAGTTTGATACGGCCACGATTGTCGACGTCTTGTACAAAGACTTTCACCGTCTGACCTTCTTTTAGATAGTCAGATACATTCTCAACGCGCTCTTCTGCGATTTGCGAGATATGCACGAGGCCGTCTGTATTTGGCAATACATTGACAAAGGCACCGAAGTCAACGATACGCGCGACTGTACCTTCATAGGTTTTGCCCACTTCAACTTCTGCAGTGATTGCTTCGATTTTACCGATAGCAGCTTTCGTTGCCGCTTTGTTTTCACCAAAGATGCGAATAGTACCAGCATCATCGATATCGATAACTGCACCCGTTTCTTCGGTTAGCTGACGAATCGTTGCGCCGCCTTTACCGATAACGTCACGGATTTTGTCTGGATTGATTTCGATAACCGCATAGTTAGGTGCATGAGCGTTGATTTCAGTACGGCTCTCTGGCAATACTTTATTCATCGCGTCTAAGATATGGATACGACCAGCATGGGCTTGTTTTAACGCTTGCTCCATGATGTCTGGGGTAATACCTTCGATTTTGATATCCATCTGCAGGGCGGTGATACCGTCTTTAGAACCAGCGACTTTAAAGTCCATATCGCCAAGATGATCTTCATCACCTAAGATGTCAGACAATACCGCAAAACGCTCGCCTTCTTTAACCAAGCCCATGGCGATACCAGCAACCGGTGCTTTTAATGGTACACCTGCATCCATCAATGCCAAGCTTGCACCGCAAACAGAAGCCATTGAAGATGAACCGTTAGATTCAGTGATTTCTGATACCACACGGATAACGTACGGGAAACGTTCGCTGTCTGGTAGCATCGCTTGTACACCGCGGCGCGCTAAACGGCCGTGACCGATTTCGCGACGTTTTGGAATACCTTCACGACCCGTTTCACCGACTGAGAAATGCGGGAAGTTATAATGCAACATGAAATGGTCACGAATGGTACCGGCTAGCGAGTCAATCATATTCACATCGCGCGTATTACCAAGCGTGGTTGTAACCAATGCTTGCGTCTCACCACGAGTAAATAGTGCTGAACCATGGGTAAATGGCAATACACCAACTTCCACATCAAGGGCGCGGACAGTCTCAAGATCACGACCATCGATACGTGGCTTACCAGATAAGATATTGTCACGAACAGTGCGATATTTAAGGTCGTTATAGATGTCTTTTAATTCAGATACGGTGTCAGCATAATTTTCTGACTCAGTATCACCAGCAAGTGCCTCGATAATCGATTGCTTAATTTCATCAAGCTTGGTGTAGCGCTCTTGCTTATCAGTAATCGTATAAGCATCAGCCACTTGCGTACCGAACTGCTCTTTCATGCTGGTCTCTAACGCTTGATCACGCTCAGGGGCAGCATACTGTTGCTTAGCCGTACCAATCTCTTCTGCTAGTGACGCGATATTATCAATCACGATTTGTTGCTGCTCATGACCGTACAATACAGCACCTAGCATTTGGTCTTCTGACAGCTCTGCAGCTTCTGATTCAACCATCAATACCGCAGATTTGGTACCAGCGACGACTAGGTCCAGATCACTTTCTGTGAGCTGCTCAAGCGTTGGGTTGAGTACGTATTCGCCATTGATAAAGCCAACACGTGCCGCAGCGACTGGGCCGTTAAATGGTGCGTCAGAGATAGCTAGCGCGGCTGAAGCACCGATGAGTGCAGCAATATCTGCAGACTGGGTTTTGTCTGATGACACAACCGTCGCCGTGATTTGAACCTCGTTGACATAGCCTTCAGGGAATAGCGGACGAATCGGGCGGTCAATTAGACGTGAAGTGAGTGTTTCAAACTCGCTCGCACGGCCTTCACGTTTGCCATAAGCACCTGGGATTTTGCCCGCAGCATACATCTTTTCTTGGTAATTCACGGTCAGCGGAAAGAAGTTTTGACCTTCTTTGGCTTCCGATTTCACAACAGCGGCTACTAATACGGTAACGCCGCCCATGTGAACCAAGATAGAGTTTGCTTGACGCGCAACGCGACCTGTTTCGATAACAACCTGTTGGTTGCCATACTGGAATTCACGCTTAATGGTGTTAAACATTGTCATATAATCTTCCTAATGTTGACTGACAAAAGTAATATCAGCGCTATAAAAAGCTGATATTTGTCATTAAAATTCTTTGTATATAACCAATAATTGACACGCTTCCTATTTTGGGATCACGTCAATTAAGGCCAATATCCTTACTTATTTATCTCATGTCTCTATCTATAATAGACATCATACTCTTGCGTGCGTTTGGTCATTCAAATGTGGTCTTACTATAAGTTTTCACTATAAATACTATCAAAAAGGGGTCGATAGCACTAATCTCCATTCATCGTATCTTTTGCGCTTTAGCCTACTTAAATTGGTAGTAGCCACTCTATAAATAACGACTTTCTACAAACAATCATTCTATTAACGACTGTCAGGCTACAAACCTACCTATACCCTGCATTATTTTACCGTGATTTATAGCCATTGACCAATTAATTGCAAAACAAAACGCAGGTAGATTATTGCAGTGACGACTTTGAGTATATCAGTACTTATTTGGCCAAGTTCTTTGTAGGTTGCGCTCACAGTATCAAACTGGCGCAACTTATTTTGGCTGGATAAACCATATCCATAAGCATAAAAAAAACGGCGTGAAACTGTTCCACACCGTTTTTAGAGAAAATCTATTTTATCAATCTCAACAAGCAAGTTCTAAGCGGTTTAGTAAAAACTCTAAAAAAGTACCAAATGATGGTATCTTTTGTTTTAGTAACCACTTGTACTATTGTCGCTAAATTAACGACGTAGACCTAACTGGCTAATAAGGGTGCTGTAGCGACCAAGATCTTTACCTTTTAGGTAATCAAGCAATTTACGACGGGTGTTAACCATACGGATAAGACCACGACGGCTATGATGATCTGCTTTGTGCATTTTAAAATGGTTCTGCAAATCGTTGATACGTGCACTTAATAGCGCTACTTGTACTTCTGGTGAACCAGTGTCGTTTTCGCCGCGCTGGTATTGAGAAATGATTTGTTCACGATCGTTGTTAGTTAGCATAAATATCTCCGGCAATGCTAAAAGCTTTAAGACAGACTCAAATTTGAGCGCGCTTTAAAAGCAGTAGAATAGTAAAAAAGATACTTGTACGCCATTCAGGACAACCCTGCATTACTAGAGTTGACCTAGTGTACGACAAGCTCAATCAGTTATTGAAGCAATCACTTAAACACAGGCAGTATTGATACAAAATAGCTCTTAACCGTGTCATCTGCTTACAGTAACAAGTTAAGGATAGTGTCTCACCTAAAACCCAGTTCAAATGTGACGGTAATTATAACAAAAAACTGCTGAACTAGCAGCAGTTTTTCATAATAGTTTTATAGTTACAGTTAGGCTTGTCGCCTGTCACCTTTCCTATTGATTGGTATCTTTTTTAGTCGCATTGCCACCAAGTTCGTCATCAGCAAGAGGTGCCGTTGTCGCTTCTGCCAAACTATCAGGGGTAGTATCTTCGCTGGGGTTGATGTCCTCTGCCAGTTTTTGGATCTTTTTTTCTTCTTGATCCATATTTTTTGATGAATTACTCATAACGACTCCTAAATTAGCGTTATTATTAAGCGTTAGTCAATCCACTATAAAACAAGCGCAACAAGAAAATTCATATCAGTAGCGCGTTATAACGTTTGTACTCGTTTTATTTAGTAATGACTATTTTTTCTCTTCTACTTATCTTTTTTAGCTTGTTCTACATTATCAGCAATACGATCTGCTGCGGCTTCAGTATTTTCTGTGTGATTATCTTCGGTTTGACCTTTTAATGCAGCTTTTGCTGAGTCAGAACGTTGTTGCTCAAGCTTGGTTTCGTTTGGATTAGAATTTGACATAGTATTTTCCTTTTACTGGTTATTGTAATGAGTGAGGACTGTCTATAAATTTTAAATGGCTCAGAGCTAGTAAACGTTGCTAGCTTTACAAGTATTGATTCTATGATAGCGCCTGATCGATAGCGTTGACAAAATTATCAATATCGTCTGGGTTGCGCGAGGTAATAAGATTATCATCCACGTGTACGCTTTCATCTACAAATTTTGCTCCTGCATTTTCTAAATCGGTCTGTAGAGAATGATAGGCCGTTAAGGTTTTACCTTTAGCAATGCCAGTATTAATAAGAATCCAAGGCGCGTGGCAAATCACAGCTAGTGGCTTATTTGCATCATTAATCGCTTTAATAATACCGTGAGCCTCTTTATTGCCACGTATCGTGTCAGCATTAACTGTGCCACCAGGCAGGACCAGAGCATCATAACCTTCTACTTTTGCGTCTTTAGCAAATATATCGGCCGTGAAAGTTTTGCCTTTATTTACATCCTGCTTCATACCTTGAACTTCTTTTTGTTTATCAGTAGTAATCAGTATGGTTTTATAACCTTTTTCTTTTAATTGGTCATTGACCTCTTCATACTCTGCTTGTTCAAAGTTATTGTGTAATAAAAAAGCAATAGTCTTCATAATATTTCCTATATTTTTATATTCTCTATATTTTTATTAACTAAATTGTTCTTCTTATAATAACAACGTCCGAGTTGCATCCTGCCTTATTAGTATTAGTATTAGTATTAGTATTAGTATTTTTTTATTGTTATATCATCAAATTATTTTTATTTATTCTTATAGTATTAAACTTTTTTTATTATTTATTACAGTTATATTTTATTACTTAGATTAACACATGAAGTGCAATACCAAATGTGAGGTGAAAAAAAGACCTAGATGCGCTAGCATCAAAGTTTTTATCCACCGACCAAAGTGAGATTGCAACCATGAACTATACACATCTAAGCCTAGGTGAACGATACCAGATTTATGCCCTTAAAGGGGCAAAACATAGTATTAAATTTATAG
>NZ_RRYX01000141.1:0-6189 GCF_014861375.1 Psychrobacter sp. FME5
CGAAATTCACCTCCACCCTAGCGTCGGGTGGAGTCCTCTTTCGTTAGATTGATAGGCGTTCGATAGGAAGTAGTAGATAAGTGAGCGCCATAGTGCTAATAGTGCGGAATACGTCACCGTAATTTTGCACAACGCTTGCTAAGGCGTTATTAAGTGGGGTTTCAAGAGACCATGAAGGAAAGCTTGAGGATAAACCCAGTTGGTTAGTAGTAGATGCTTTATCAGTCGAGACAGCAGCGCCTGTTAGACTAATACCTAATTTAGCAGCGAGATTGGTGGCCGCTTCATCCGATAACCATGCTTGCCAAACACTGGGGTTGGCACGCAAAAACACCAACGCTTGCTCCTCACCGTTACGCTTACTTTCACTCATCTCTAAGATAGCGCCATTGAGCTCATCAGAGGTAAACTGTACTTTTTTAAATACCGCGGCTAGTTCTGGATTGGTATCGATAAATGGCGTGGATACAGCGACACCCAATGGGGATACAGGGAACCCAGAGACACAGTTAGAAGTGCCGTCAGCGAGTAGCAAGTCTTGCCAGCACTCATCCTTGTAAGCAGGAAAACTTAATGGCGCAAAATCATATTTTGCCATCAAGCCAGTCGGCTGCCAGTAATAAAACAACAGCGGTTTGTGCTGTTCAAAAGCGGAGGAAATCTCGGCATCAAGAGCGGCACCCGTACCGGGATGCGCGTTATTAAACACGCCGTCCAGACCAGTATTTTTGAGCAGGCGTGTATTAAAAATCTCACACGTCCAACCAGATGGACAGTTCATAAAACGTGATTTGCCAGGATTTTCGGGATCTTTAAACAACCCAGCATATTTAGGCAAATCTTGATAGCTACGCAACCCCGGATTTTCTTCCAGTACATATTTAGGAACATACCAGCCTTGTGTCGCGCCGCCTTTGAGCGTATCACCGATGACAGCTACCTTATTCTGTGCAATGGCCTGCTCCATGATTGGCGAGCGTCCAACCCATTGTTCACCAATGACTTGGATATCGTTTTGTGATAGTGCTGTCTCAAGTGCAGGCCCCGCTCCTGGCACCTCTTCAACCGTACAATCATAGCCATCTTCAGCAATATATCTCAGCACGCCAGAGATGAACTGTCCGCTCTCCCACGTCAGTGCGCCAAATTTAATTGGTGACTCACAGGCTGCGGACGCCGACACGGGCAGTAGCAACGCACTCATACACAGTAAACTTAACGCAATCCATTGACGCATGCTCTGTCCTATTTATTATTCATATCGGCACTAAAACCCTTATTCAGCCACCCACCAATTGACAGCGTTCGCTTTACCCTGCACGATTTTATATCTATCAATCACTTGTACAGAGTATTGGCTTCAACAGAGCCCTACTGTTGTTTAGACTATCTACAAAGTGTAGCGACTTATAAAGACGATGACAAACACTTATTTATACACTATTAAAGATATTTTTATAATAAATAATATATAGCACGGGCGTCATTCAATTTTATAGCTCTCTCATCATAGTTCTCTCATCGCTAAATTTTTACAAAAAAAATAACACCTACCTAAGTAGATGTTATTACTGATGAGTTCGCTTATCACAACCTATTATTCATAACTGCCTAGATACAAATTGAATCCAGCATCTAGGCAGCGACTAATTTAAGCACAGCTACTTTAAAAACAGTGCCATCGCCTTTTTAAATAGCCCACCATATGGAGGTAATAAAACGTTTAAACCATTAAGTTTAGATTGTACAAAGATGGGTTTCATATGGCTTAAACGCTCAAAGCCAGCTTTACCATGGTAAACACCTGTGCCTGAATCGCCAACGCCGCCAAACGGTAAGTCATATTGCAATACATGCACCATGACTTCATTGATACATAAACCGCCGGATACGGTGTTGGTACGAACCTTGTCTAGCTCATGGCTATTGTCACCAAAGACGTATAGCGCCAATGGACGTGGACGCTCGTTGATAAAATCAATCGCATCATCAAGAGTGTCATAGTGCATTAATGGTAACACCGGTGCGAAAATCTCATTTTGCATCACATCGCTATCAGGCGCAGGTTCGCTGACGATAACTGGTGGCATAAGACGGGTTTCGATATTGGAATCAACATTGGTAAGCTGGTGAATGCTCTCACCCGCTAAATTATCCAAATAGCCTTTAACGCGTTTAAACTGCTCACCATTAATAATACGCGAGTAATCAGGATTATTTTCGAAATCAGGGTAGTGCTTTTCCACCCACTCTTTTGCCAGACGGATAAACTCTTCATGATATTGACGCTGAATCAACACATAATCAGGGGCAATACAAGTTTGACCCGCATTCAGTGTTTTGCCCATCATTACTCGATTGACCGCGTTTTCTAAGTTTGCACCCTCTAGGACAACAACAGGCGATTTACCACCCAGCTCAAGTGTTACTGGGGTCAAATTAGGGGCAGCAGCAGCCATGACCTTTTTACCGACTGCTGTAGAGCCGGTATACAGTAAGTGATCAAATGGTAACTCACTAAAGGCGACAGCAATATCAACTTCGCCCAGCACCACACAAATCATATCTGGGGAGAAATAGCGCGCAATAGCATCAGCAAATGTCTGGGCAAACTGCGGTGCCGCTTCACTCATTTTAATCATAATGCGATTGCCCGCAGTAAGCGCATCAATCATCGGTCCTATGGCTAAAAATAACGGATAGTTCCAAGGTACCATGATGCCGACCACCCCTAATGGCTGTGGCTGGATTTCATTGTGGGCCGGCATATACAGCGCTGAAATAGAAGCTCGCTGCGATTTCATCCATTTTTTACCGTGTTTTTTGGCATGGCTGATACCAGTAAAACTGGGGAATAATTCGGCAAACTGGGTTTCTGATTCGCTACGATAACCAAAATCTGCACTAATGGCCTTGGCAAAGCTTTCTTGATTGTCGCTAAGCATTACTTCTAAATTGTCTAATAACGTTTCCCGCGTCCCCCAATCATTAATCGGCTGGGTACGGCTCAATGTCTGCAAGCGAGCAAATTGCGCTTGCATCTCGTCAACGGTATTGGCTGTGCTAAGCGTTTTGGGCGCCAGTTGTTGCTCTAAATTTGTATCGAGCGAGGGTTGCTTATGGATATCTTGATTGTTATCTGTCATTTATCTTCCTTGTTATATGCGTTAGAGTCGATATATTATATTGGGTTAAAGGCTCTATATTTCTAATCAGAGGATGGTAGTCAGAGTGTTACGTCAATAGTAACCTCCGTAAACAAACCCTAATGAGATTCCATTCATTGTACTTTAATGTAGCGCATTGACTGCTCGATGAACAGCGTCTTTAGTTGACTACTGAGTTTGTATGAAATACGTGTCAGGCAATGCTTATATTGCTGATATTTGCTGCTATTTTTATAGCCCTATATAAATATCTTCTTAATAGATATCTTCTTAAAATTGATGCATTTATTATTGAAATTTAAGTTTGGGCAGAAATGCTAAAACTGCTACACTGAATATCAGTAATGGACCTACCTTTTAATAACAAAACCAGAAGACAGCCACCCTCATGCAAAATGCCCCCCAACCGCTCAATGATATGCTAGTCAGTAAATCATTCTCAGCCGCCGACTATGTTCCTACCCTCGACGCCATGCTAGCGCGTACGCTAGCGCGTATCGAACTTAAAAAAGAGCAAGGGTTACGTACCCCAGACGAGCTATGGATTGTCGATCACAATGACGTTTATACCCTTGGACAAGCCGGTAAAGAAGAGCACATTTTGCAACGTACCAACACCCCTATTATCAAAACGGATCGTGGTGGACAAGTAACTTGGCACGGGCACGGACAACTGGTTATTTACTGGTTGTTTGATTTAAATAGCTTAGGCTGGAGTGTACGCAACATGGTATCGCATGCCGAACAAGCCATTGAAGACGTCGTCAACGATTGTATAAAAAGTCAATCGTCACCTGACAGCACTCATATCAGCGCCCATGCTCGCCGTGATGCACCTGGGGTTTACTTATACGGCAGCTCATATAGCGCTTCATCTGATGAGCTGTCACAACTGCCATCTAACGCACCAGCAGATGATGCAATCATGCTAGGGAAAATCGCTTCTCTAGGTTTCAAAATCAAGCACGGTTTTAGCTACCATGGTATTGCTCTTAATTTAAACTGTAATTTGTCAGCATTTAACGCCATTAATCCGTGCGGTTATGCAGGGATGCAAATGTTACGATTGGCAGACTTTGTGCCAATGCAGCAGTCAAAGCAGCAGTCAAAAGTTACAGCCTTGGACGAAACTCAAAACAAACTGACTCCTCAATCGTTAAGTTATGAGCAAGTCACGCAAAAGCTCATCGATAATATTGCTCAGCGTCATGCAGGACACATTGAATTGCGTGCGTTAGCGCCAAAAGCGTCAAAGTAATGTCTTTGAGTCTTTTTTGCATAATCCTTTTACGCATAATATCTTGCATGCTTGGACTTAAGCATTATGAGAAAATTTGAGTCAAACTTGTTATAATCGCAGGCGGCACAAACTGGGCGCAGCGATAACTATGCCGCACCAACATTTCACCCTTTACTGTTCAAGTATTTATAACAAAAGCACATTGGAGCAATTTATGGCAGATTTTAATAAAATTTTAGACGCAGGCGACGTCGACGGCGGCATCATTAACGTCGTAGTAGAAATCCCAACCGGTAGCAGCCATAAAATCGAATGGAACCGCGAATTGGCGGTATTTGAGCTTGATCGTGTTGACCCGCAAATCTTTGCCAAACCTTGTAACTATGGTTTTATCCCACAGACTCTTGATGAAGATGGCGACGAGCTTGATGCCTTAATCATTACAGAACAGCCTTTAACCACTGGCATTTTCTTAAAAGCCAAAGTAATTGGCGTCATGAAGTTCGTTGATGACGGCGAAGTCGATGACAAGATCGTCGTCGTACCAGCTGACGACCGTGATACAGGCAATGCTTACAACAGCCTAGCGGACCTACCAAAGCAGCTAATCAACCAGTTAGAGTTCCATTTCAGCCACTATAAAGACCTTAAAAAACCAGGTACAACGGTCGTTGAATCTTGGGGTGACGTTGCAGAAGCCAAAGAAGTGATTAAAGAATCTATCCAGCGCTGGAAAGATCTATAATTAGTCCGGATAGCTTATAACATGAGGTTTATCATAAATAAGATAGGCTTTATGAAAAATACCGCAGACACGATGATGGCTGCGGTATTTTTTTGCTTGAATGTCAAGCTGTGTCATCAAGATGACACGCCCTAGCTATTTAAAGTAGGTATAATAAACCGTCCCGCCTATTCACATTTCTACGTCGTACTAAGGATCGTCATGTTCAACTCCGACCCCAACTCAAACCCAGTCAATGCAAAACTGCCAAAAGCGATCATTATGATGATCGAAAAAAACAACCTGGCAATGGCCATTAAAACATTGGCCGCGGACGAAAATATCAGTATGGATGATGCCAAAGTTCGAATTGATGCGTACGAGACCGAATTGAAAGTAAAGCAGCAGCAAAAGCTCAATACTATCGCAAGCAAGCAAGGCATCCCGAACCATGCTATTAGCTTTGATAGAGAGCAAGAAGCTGAGGATGAAGACGAGTCTGGAAAATTAATAAAAAACCGCGTCAAAACCACGCCGTCTGAACAAAATTTTCAGAGCTTGCAAGAAGGCGTTGATAGCAAGCTCAATGATTTAAGCTATAAAAAACCGCTTGTTCCTTATTGGGCGAAGCGATTATTGGTTATAGCGATTATTATGGCAGGGTTATTTTGGATAATGTGGCGTATCTTTGGCTAAAAGAAAACTGAAGTGTCTTGTCTGTCGACATTTTTATCAAGCATCCTTTCCGACTAACTAGGGCGTGTTGAACATTGGATATAAATTTCTGGCAAAAAAAATAGCGAACGGTTAATCTTTAAGTTCTCACACAAAAAAGATATCGTTCGCTATGCCTCGCACTATGCTCAAAGATGAACACTGGACAAGACTGAAACCTATATTACTAGAACTTAATATCTATGACAAAGGAAATCTTAGACAAACGGTTGAAGGCGTGCTTTATCGCATGCGTGTTGGCTGTCCTTGGCGCGACTTACCCGAGTATTTTGGCAAGCCCAATACCATCTATAAAGCTTACCAGCGCTGGTCTCGCAGTAATA
>NZ_RRYX01000142.1:0-6088 GCF_014861375.1 Psychrobacter sp. FME5
TAGGCTTAGATGTGTATAGTTCATGGTTGCAATCTCACTTTGGTCGGTGGATAAAAACTTTGATGCTAGCGCATCTAGGTCTTTTTTTCACCTCACATTTGGTATTGCACTTCATGTGTTAATCTAAGAATAGTATGACGTTAGCCTATCAGGTTTTTAGCTGATAATCGCTCTTAAACCTAAGATAACACAAATTCTCAACGCACTGGCTGTGATAATAATAACAGTGTGATTTGCCGCCGTTCTCTTTTAAATCGAATCAACTATACCAGGCAAATCTGTCACATAAAGTATATGCAGTGATAGCCAGTTTGCGCTAGGCTAGGGGCTGTATAGAATTCATCTATTAGGACTGCTGATCGCTAAAATAATTCCAGACTAGGCGTAAATCGAAGGTAATGTCGAGACCTTAGCTAGATTTACAACAACGTCTGGGGCGATTTTAGCATCAGTCCGAAGGAACAGGACTATTTTTTGCCACTTCATAGCCAAAACTATCGCGCTTAGAATAACTAAACTTACTATTTTTGGCGTCGAATTGCCTAAAAAATAGTCTCTGTCAGTACCTTAGCTGAATTCTATACAGCCCCTAGGTTAAGGGTAAATACCGAGGCTTTAGATTGCTAATAACGAGGTCACTAATAACAAGATTACCAATAACAAGATTACCAATAACGAGGATAGTGTCTGCCGCGACCGATATTATTATAAATGAGTGCCACCATCACCAAGGCCAGCGCACCTATCAGCGTAGGGGTAACTAAAAAATGCCATTTGACCCCACCAAGCATGACGATTAATGGATTAGAGCCAGCAGGTGGATGCGGCACGCGAAGCAATAACATGAGCGCGATAGACGTACCGACCGCGAGTGCCAGACTCCACCACTCAATCCCAAATAAAGTCAAAAATGATAGACCCGTAAAAGTGGTGATAAAATGACCGCCGACGATGTTTCTAGGCTGGGCAAATGGGCTTTCTGGATAGGCGAAAATAAGCAAGCAACTGGCCCCAAATGAGCCCAAAACCATGGCGACATTTTGCCAGTTACCCAGTAGGGCGAGTATGGCAGTAGCAAAGGTACCGCCTACCCAAGCAAGGGCGATAATGAATAATGGCAATCTTTGCGGGCAATCATCGATTTTGCCTTGCATTTTATTCAATGAAAAAATCTTATCCACAAACTTATCCTAAATAATATATGAATGACAAAGTTGAAAAATTGATAATCAATATCAGTGTTTATGACGTGACTCGCTAATAGTTGATAACGAGGTTTAACAATGACGATTAATACTGATAAAAATATAAGGCAATAATAATGTTACTTCCCCCGCAGTCTGTAAGATTTGATGAATTGTCAGTCGCTGTACCCACTTTTATTCGTTACCCTACGCTCAGAAAGCTGGCTGAACGAGTACAGCGTGAGACCTTAAATACCATGAGCAGTCCAGTGAACAGTGCGCTTCATACTAGGTCTCCTCGTTTGAGTCTCTTAGACAGCTTGGCACAAACACCAGTTGCAGACGCCTCAGTATTGGTGGCTATCACCCATGAGCGCCATCCGAAGCTGCTATTAACACGCCGCGCCGCACATATGAACAGTCATGCTGGCGAGGTCTCCTGTGCTGGCGGTAAGTACGAAGTCGGCGATGGTAATAATGTCGTTACAGCCCTACGTGAAGCTTGCGAAGAGACCGCGCTCCCGCCCAATAAAGTCCAATTGCTCGGTCAACTGCCGATTCAAACCTCCAAAAGTGGCATGAGTGTCAGGCCTATTGTGGCGTTGATTGCTCCAGACTTAATCCTAGTGCCAGAACTTGGAGAAATCTCACGCATTTTTTGGGCAGATTTTGAAACCTTACTGACTCAGCCTACCGTCGAATACTCCATAGAATATACGTTGCAAGATGAGACGGCGACCATCCTCACACCCAGTTGGCAAGTGGATGGTGAGACGGTATGGGGTCTGACAGGACGAGTCATTGCCAGCTTGCTAGAAACTGGTTTTGATCGGCAGCTTGAATGGTATTACCGCATACAAGAATCACGGTTGTAGAGGTTGTTGTCTGAGCCTATAAATACTAAGAACCACTAGAAACCATAACCAATCACGTCTTTTGTGGATTTATTATAGTTATTGTAGACGTCATTGATAATGGTTTGATATATTCTATTTGGTAATAATAATATTCATTACCTAAATTATTTGGTTATGATTTATCTTTAATAGTTACTTCTTATCTATCTCCTTATTTATAATACTCATCGTTTTTCTTAAGCCACCAATTCATATTGTCTTGGCGTTTGGTGCGGAACGCTTCTAGCTTATCAGCAGCTCTGCTGTTGTGCTGGCGTGCAGTATCAAGCGCAAACAGAATCGGCACTGACGATAAGACGCCAAACCGTATTTTTGATTTTGGTAAGTTCAGCCCATCGCCAATATCGTCACCGACCAAGGTACGGGTCACGCTGGCATTGACCATCTCAACGAAGCGTCCACGGCGATTATCCTCACCCATGAGCTGACGCGGTAAATCGTGCAACGCTTTTGCCAATGGTTGTCCCATTTTAAAATCAAGTTGCTGGATCGATAAATAAGTATAGAGCCACTCCCAACAGGCCTCCTCATCTTTAGGCAAACGATCTAAGTCCACGCCCATCCAGTAACTGGCAAGATTCCAAAGGTGCAGAATGCCTTCGGCTTCCTCGGTACTAATACGAGCCCCAAGCAATCTTAATCCGCGCATAATCAACAACGAAAACTGTAAATGGGTCGCTATCATATCGGTTTGGTTGATAGGAATACCCCAGTAATCGGTGTTCCAGCTGCCATCAGGGTTATGGTGTTGATCGGCACTTTCTATCACACCTGTGGCAGCTTTTGCCTTACCTTTAAGTAGATTCTGGCGTACCAATGTGTGGATTTGACGTACTTTAATAGACTGCCGCCAGCCCTCAGAGCCGATGGCCAATACTTGCTCAATAGAATGGGGGTTATTGTTCGGAGTAGAGTGTAATGGTGGATGTTCAGAGACGGCCAAGATATAAGCATAAGTACGCATCAAGCGTGGTAGGGCATCGTGCATCAGTGCGCCAGTTTGAATCAACGGTAAGGATAATGCAGGGATACTGTAGCCTGCCATCAGGGCGACGTTACGCAACAGCCAAATGAGCATCAGCGGATAACGACGATAGGCGACGGCACCAATTTGGGCAAGTTTTGGGTCAAACCACTTAGGATGGTGGCTGAATTGCTCGGTTAATGCACTAAATGAGGAGTTATTTGCAAGGTTGGGGTCGAGCTGATAGTTACTATCATCGATAATAAATTGCTGTAAAGGTTTTGCAAAACGAATACTCTTAGCCGCTAGAGCATCAGTCAGCGGATCGCCTATGTCATAGCCTGCTACTATCTCATTTAGTAGGTTTTGCGAGATAACAAAATTTTTGGGCAATAAATACCGCTTAATCCGTTTTAAAACTTGTAAATCACTATGGTCGTCAATCGCGGTGGTGCGGCCATGACGCTGATAAGATGCTACTGACGGCTGTTTGCGGTTTAAGGTATTAGCAGTCTGTTTATTACTGATATTGATTGAATCCATATTTATCAAATGCCTTATTTTGAGGCCATTTCACAATGCCAGCACGCCCTAATATCTATTTAGCTGGTTTAAATAATCTAATTGTCTTTGTGTGGTATTGATACGGCGCTCGGCTTGGCGAAGCTCCTTGGCCAGCGACAATAATCGCTTGCGTGCTTCTTTTTCGTTAGCAAAACCCAGCATCTCACCAGACTCTAGCTTGTCGAACTCTTCTTGGTGTTCATTTAAAAGTCGCTCATCTTTGTCTAATTGACTCTCCAAGGTATAGTAATCAAGGCCGCGCTGGTTTGCTTGTTGCAGCGAGCTTACTAGGGCTACAGGACAGACATTATTTAGTTTACGACCACGGCGACCGATGTTATAGGCGCTATTGGTTGTACAGTACTGTTTGAGTCCTGACTGACGTCCGCGCTCCCACGCTCGATAGCCAGGAGCGACACCAGTCTTGGCGCAGGCTTTGGCATGTGAGGCTAGGCGGTCTGAATGATAACCTGCCACGCCGTCGTTGTAGCCAATAGCCTGCCAGTCGCCGAGCATACACTCTTGCTTAGAGAGAGTGGCACAGCCTGACAGTAAAAAAACGCCCCCAAGGATAGGTAGACTTAATGTCAGCCGCCTTACAAACCGTAGCATGTGTATCTCCTGTGGTGGTTCATTCAAATCAACAGTCGTCTAACTACAGTTGCCTTTTACCAAGGCGACAGTGATAAGCTCGTCATATCATTAAGACGGGCGGGTTAAATCGACTGATGTACCGCTGATACTGTCTTTTAAACTAAACTTAAGCATAGTATAACCGGCGATACCAGATACGATAGAGCCCATGGTGATACCCAAACGCTCATCGAATAATGGCGTTGCACCGCCAAAGGCCAGACCTCCGATGAACAAACTCATCGTAAAGCCCACACCGCACAATAATGCCGCACCGTAGATTTGCTTAAAGTTCATACCTCTTGGCATGGTAGAAAAGCCCAGTTTAAAGATTACCCAGCACATAATCATCACGCCCATTTGTTTACCGATAAATAAACCGGCAGCAATACCAAGTGGTACGGAATGGAATAACTCAGCAAAGCCTGCACCTTTTAATGAGATGCCTGCATTGGCAAAGGCAAATAATGGCAAAATCCCATAAGAGACGGTGTTTTGTAGATCGTGCTCCAGCTCTTCAAGCGGCGAGTGCTCAGGATCGGTACGGTCAAATAAAGGGATAAACAATGCCAATACTACCCCTGCTAATGTCGCATGAATACCAGACTTTAGGACAGCAATCCACATAATCACACCAATGAGCAGATAAGGGGTGATACTGGTCACGTTACGGCGGTTGAGTAGATATAAAAACGGTAGGCATAAACCTGCGATAGCCAATGAACCGAGCGATAAGTCACTGGTATAAAATAAGGCAATGATGATAATAGCGCCAATATCATCAAAGATAGCAATAGATACCAAAAAGACCTTTAACGAGTTTGGTACGCGGTTGCCCAGTAAACTTAATATACCAAGGGCAAAGGCGATATCAGTCGCTGCTGGGATGGCCCAACCTTTCCAAAACTCAGGTTCACTGTAGTTAAAGAGGAGGTAAACAATGGCTGGCATAATCATGCCGCCGAGTGCCGCCCCCGCTGGCAAGATGATTTGCTTGACGTTGGACAGCTCGCCGATCAAGACTTCGCGCTTTAGCTCAAGCCCCACCAAAAAAAAGAAAATCGCCATTAGACCGTCATTGATCCAGTGGTGCGCGTCTTTGGCAATAGCGAACTCGCCGATTTGAATGGCTACGGGTGCGTTGATAAAGCCTTCGTACCACACATTGAGAGGGGAGTTGGCAATGATCATTGCAGCAACGGCAGCCAATGCTAGGACAATACCACCCGCTGCCTCAAATTCAAAAAATGCCTTAATCCTTCGTAGTGCCATATCATCCTCATTTGCTAAATACAATTTACTAAAAATGATTCACTAAAAGCAAATCAATAAGTCATTCAATAACTTCAAATATCCATACTCCCACTTTCGAGGGCGGCACAGATAGACCATAACAGTTTCTCATATTCTTATTCATATAAACAACAAAGAGTATAGGTGAAATAGGAGATGTTTTTACTTTGTACCTACAATAAAATAGCCGCCAGTCGTTGAGTATTTTTGATAAGACGGTGTTTTATGGTAAGTATCTAACCAGCTGTTAGACAAATCTAGCAGACTTTGTCACGTTTTTGGTTTTTTTTACGGTTTTATCTTTATAATGAGCGATATTTTGTACCTTAAATCACTTTTCTAGGGCGTTTGCTCATTTTTAGCCCAGTTCCCAAAGCCAACTTCTCAGGCTTTCTCTTTTTATTTCTTAGATTAACACATGAAGTGCAATACCAAATGTGAGGTGAAAAAAAGACCTAGATGCGCTAGCATCAAAGTTTTTATCCACCGACCAAAGTGAGATTGCAACCATGAACTATACACATCTAAGCCTA
>NZ_RRYX01000143.1:0-6062 GCF_014861375.1 Psychrobacter sp. FME5
GGGTTTAAAACGCCCAATCAGGTGTTCTATAATATAATTTAGCGTTGCACTTGGTGTGTTAATCTAAGATAAATAAAATGAAAATTGCCACACTAAACGAGTACATTTGGGTTTATTATAGTTCATGACTCTTGATTGGTGGCGTTGGTTTTGGCTCAATAACTTTCATTATTTGCGGTAGCCCATTATGGCTGTATCGATATCTCATCTAGGCTACAGAAAGCTCTCACGAATGATTTTTGAGTGGCAAGCTGTTGATAGAACGTCGCTGCTCGCTATATTTATTTTGATGGAAGTCTCTTTACATTGGCTATGGTGTTTGTTTGTCTGGTGGCAGCAAGACGCGCTTAGTGATTATGTAGATATCACTCTTTTGTCACCGTTATGGTTGGGCACAACCTTAATAGGGTTGTTTTTTTTGGGCATAATCAAACATTTGTCTCGTTCTGGGAATAATGATAACCGCTTATATAAGTGGCAAATTCTCTTAATGCTACCTTATTCTGTGTATATTGCCATCGTTATTGTCATGGTGGGTTATAGTAGTTTGTTTGCAGGTGTGTCGCTGGTTGGCGGCGCTATGTTGGGCATGATGCTCATCAAACGTCGCTATGTTTGGCGGATATTTTTACTGCAAGTTTTATTGATTCTTTCGGCGATCATATCACCATATTTTGGTATTCATTTACCTAACTTGCGCCAATTAACGGTTATTTATCCTCTCCTTGATACTTATAGCTATTTAAATTATAACGAGGTCATGGCCATTGAAAACGCCATGGCTGCTCTGACTTTTGAAAACAACACCTTAGATTGGAATAATATTAGTGAGCTGCAGCGCTCATCAGCGTTTTTTTGGCGTTCTACCCATGTGTTTTTAGCGTTGCCCAAAGCCGTTTTTATTGTTTATATGTTCCGCACCCTGTTATTGATACTGGATGACAGTAAAAGGGAGATTTTACAACACGCCAATCAAGATGAATTGACGCAGCTAAAAAGCCGTCGTTACGGTTTGAGGCAGATGCAGCAAGCGTTACTGAGAATGGGAGATAAACAGGACTTCAGCGTTGTTTTGTTAGATTTAGATTGGTTTAAAGATATTAATGATACCTATGGGCATGACGTGGGCGATCAGGTTTTGGTTGAGGTCGCACAGACGTTGTTGCAGTCTTTAACTGATGAAGCGATTGTGAGTCGCTACGGTGGTGAGGAGTTTTTGATTGTATTGCCAAATACCAAACACGATAGCGCGATGAAAATTGCTCAACAACTACAACGAAGTATTGCAAAACATGTCATCAATATCAAAAATGGTATCAGTTTTAATGTAACGGCCAGTTTGGGATTGTATACTTTGACCCATGATGAGCAAACCTGCCTCAGACAAGCGCACGAAATATCGGTGCAAAAAGAGGCAGCGACTCAGCTATCTAACCCAAAAAACATCAAGTCGCCCAGCAAAAAACGCACCAGCAATCATATGTTAACAGCGCATTTACCCACTGACATTTGCCAGCGCCTAATCAGTACAGCAGACAAAGCCTTATATGAAGCAAAAGATCGTGGTCGCAATCAAGTTGTCAGTGCCAACGACATGCTAGCCGCAGAAGAAAATACGGTTAATGCCACTTATGCCAGCAGTTAGTATATGACCGCTCAGCTATTATTTTCATAAGTAACTATTTAGCTATTCAGTAGTTGATTATGGTGTCTTTAATTCTTCTACCAAACTTGCCAAGACACTGGTAGCAAAACTACCCGTCGTCAAAGTAAAGCTCAGCACCAGCGTCTGCTCATCTTCTTTATCATGCCATTCCCAAGATAATGCTTCGATAGGCAAGCGCAGCGCTCGTCGTTGCGCCTTAACATTGCGCTTCTCTAAGCCATTTGCCAGCTGACTTAATAGTGGACTTTGCTGCACAACAGCGTTTTCAAGCGCTGCGGCCATACCTCTGACTTTATCGTTCTCCGTACCCCAGAGTACGGCAGTGGGATGAATATCACCGCTGGCAAGGCGAACGCGTAACGTCTCATCTAGCTCTTCGCTAGTAAATATCGAGCCTGAGCCATCGAGATTAAAGACTTCGCCCGCCAGTCCAGTATTCCAGCTACCATCACGTACGCGTGCTGCTAATATCTCATTAAATATCAAGCTACGCGCAGCAGACAGCTCCATCGAATTCTGCTCGCGCGGTACGCGTTTACGCTTGCTCTTTTTTGGTTGTGGTCGACTTTCTTGGGCTGGACGCGCAAACAGTGCCAAAGCTTCTCTAATATTATTACCGTTACGTCCAAAACGCTGCGGACCGAAGTAGTTGGGTATGCCACTTTTACTGATATTTACTAAATGCTGCTCGACACTGTTGTTGGTACTTTGCTTAGCCGATAAATCCTGTGCAGACGTTTGCATTGATAAGTCTGCAAACTGGATGTCACGCAGTGTAATGATAAATTGGTTGGCGCGATGCGTGCCGCGATTGAGCTTTTTGTTATGCCAATGCTGCGCAAGTATCGTGACGGTCTCATTTTCTCCGATATCGACTGGTGCAAATGTGGATTCTGGCAGTTGCTTCTTGGGTAGCCGCAGGCTAAACCATTGGGTCGTCAGCGCATGGCGGTCTTTTAAGCCTGAAAAACCCACATCACGCAATGTAATCTCTGCCCATTCTGAGAGTAATTTGGCCAGATAGGCCGTATTCATCCCAGACTTTTCTATATGCAACCATAAATGCTCACCTTCACCCGTAAAATCGAATGGAAGTATCTCATTGACTATAAAGTCTGCTGTATGGGCTTTATAGGTCGCTTGTTTTAAAGGTGGCATTATTGGCTGCGGTAATTTGGCAGTATCAGTGGCGGCGCTAATATCGATACTTGCGCCATCAAATGCTTCGTTATTAGGTAGTTCGTTAGTGTTTACAGTGTTATCTTGAGAGGTCATAAATTAGTCTTTTGTTTTGATGATTAATTTTAAAAGTAGGTGGTAGCGTTAGAGATAAAAAGCCAAAAATTACGTTTTGCAACGCAGTGGGTATACAAAAACACACCGCGAGAGTAGTGGGCTTGCTACTATCAATGAATATGATTTTATTGGGATTTGGTTGATTAGGCGTCACTTCTTTGATATGACTGTCTCAACACGTTTTAATCAGAAATAATTATAACCGTTAAGGATGACTTATGAGCAATACAATGATAAACACCGTCACCATTAGCAAAGCTGATATTCCAAGTGGTGGCATGAAATCCTATAAGCAGGATGACGATAGTATCATTTTAATCACTCGTGATGAGAATGAGTTTAGTGCATTTGACGGTAAATGTCCGCACGCAGGGGCAGATTTGGGCGATGGACTACGCTGTGGTAACCGCGTCATTTGCCCGTGGCATCATGGTACTTTTGACAGTCGTGATGGGACGTTATTAGAGCCGGTTGCTATGACAGGCTTGACCCAATATGAGCTGACAGATGATGGCGATAATTTAACCGTTAATACAGCCGCTAAAATAGACAAACAGCTCAAAAACGACAAAATGACCGACACTCATACGATTATCGTAGGCGGCGGTGGAGCAGGCTTTATGACTGCCAATCAGTTACGTCATACTGGCTATGGTGGCAAGATTACCGTGATTAGTGCCGATGATAAAGCCCCTTATAACCGTCCATTATTGTCCAAAGCCTTTTTGGCAGGGAATATGGGTGAGGATAAATTGCTACTGGGCGGTGCTGATTGGGCGAGTAAAAATGATATTGACTTGCGCTTAAACCAAACTGTCAGTGAGGTATTGGCCAATGAACGTACGATTGTGGTTAAAGATAAAAATGGTAATAGTGATAAACATACCGCCGATTTCTTAGTCGTGGCAACAGGCGCTGAACCAAAGATACCACCATTTAAAGGTGCCACTCTCGATGGCGTTTATACGCTACGTAGTATGGATGATGCCAAATTGATTAAAGCTGCCAGTCATGACCAGCGTGTGGTCGTTGTTGGTACAGGTTTTATCGGTATGGAAGTCGCTTCAGCATTGGCGCAGGCAGGAACGACCGCCTCTATTACCGTTATCGGCCAAGACAATCGTGTCATGGGCAATATTGTCTCTGAAACTGTCAGTAATGCGCTGATTAAGCTGCATGAAGAAAAAGGTATTAAGTTTGTCTTTAATGCCAGCGTTGCTGAAATTACTGGAATTGAAAAACCTACTGATAATAGCAAAGAGAACTTCTCGCAAGTTGGTGGCGTTAAATTAGCAAATGGTGAGCAAATAGATGCCGATATCGTCATTTTAGGCACTGGTGTGTCTCCACGTACAGAGCTATTCAGCGAAGTAAACGACCCAGATGGTGTGCAGGTTGATGATCACTTGCAACTACGTAACGGCGTTTATGCATTGGGTGATATCGCCAAAGCCACCAATCAAATGGGACGCATGCGTATCGAACATTGGCGCGTGGCATTGCAGCATGGCATTGTGACAGCAGCATCGATATTAAATGATGCGCAAGTGGATTCCTTAGAGGAGCGTATACCTTTTTTTTGGACGATGCAATATGGCAAAAGCCTACGCTATAGCGGACATGCGGCCTCACCAGATAACAATTTGTTATTTGGCTCACCTGATACACTAAATTATATCGAATACTACTTCGATGATGATGGCGAAGACACGCGGGTGACTGCCGCCAGCTCGCTAGGTCGAGACAAAGAGTTGGTTGCTTTCTCTGAGCTATTACGCCGCGGTCATGCGCCCACGCGTGCACAGCTTAATTCAGGATTCGATATTATCGAGCAAGCCCATGTATTATCGCGCTAGTAGTCAAAACTGATACGTATTATTATTAAGGCTGGTCTATTCACTTAGGTCAGCCTTAATAATATGTCTATAGGAAAAGGACAACCAACAATATGAAGAAAGATGCTGTATTTTTACGTCAAGCTAAAGCTAACGACGTTCGCGCACTCGAGCAGTTATTAAACCGCTGTTATCGGCAAGACGAAGGCTGGACCAATGAGGCAGGCTTAGTGGGCGGTATACGAACCACTCAAGCTGAGCTTGCAGCCGTCATCGCTGACCCAAAACATTACGTTTTTATTTATCCAAAAACCACGACAGATCAACGCGATGGCGCAGAAACAGGTGAGCTATTGGGCTGTATCGCAGTCGACATAAAAACTGATGCTGACTTAAACAAAAGTGGCGGCAATCAAAGTGTCAGTCATAAAAAAGCCTATATCGGCATGTTTGCGGTATTGCCTGAGCTGCAAGGGCATGGCGTTGGTCATCAACTATTACAGGCCGCAGAAACTTTTGCCACTCGCCATTTGCAATCAGACCTACAAGCATCTGATAACAAACCTATTCGTCTGACCATGTCTATTTTAAGCCACCGCCCTGAGCTATTGTCTTATTACCAGCGTCGTGGTTATCAGTTAAATGGCAATAAAATGCCGTTTCCAATTGATGGTAATAATGGCGAGCCCAAACGCCAAGATTTGGAATTATTAGAGTTAGAAAAAATCGTTAGTCAATAAGGCTTATCTTAATTTTAAACTAACTCTGAAAATCCCCAAAAGTCATAAACAGCCCAGCACTCAGCAGTAAAAACGCCACCAAAATTAAGCGCTTAAACCAGTTAAAAGCTGGTAAGCGCGTGGCATTATCATCGGACATTAAGTAAGCAAACAGGCAAATCAGGCTGGCGACTAATGTCATAATACCCAGACCAATCGGTAATATAAAAAAATACATCTGCCACACAGTCATCTCGCAACGGTCATTATTAACCGCATCATAACAGTATCCTGATTGTACTGTCTGTATTAGGACGTATCCTCAATGAGCACATTTATACATTTAATGGTCTTAAAGTGGCTAGGTTTTGTTAACCGTCGTCAGAAAACTTATCAACACACCTAGGGCGTGTCATCAATTAAGCCAAACGACACAAGAAACTAAGTGAATGGCACTAAGGAAATGACTGGCTAACTTATCATAGCGAGTGGCAATCGCACGATACTGCTTAATCTTGGCAAAGAAGTTCTCTATTAGGTGCCTCG
>NZ_RRYX01000144.1:0-5962 GCF_014861375.1 Psychrobacter sp. FME5
CAATGATAGGTATCCTAAAGCCAGTGAGGTTGCAGGTTAAGACCATTACCTCTGATAATGGTAAAGAGTTTGCTCAGCATAAGAAGGTGAAACAAAAGCTCTTTAGCGCTTTCTTCTTTGCCGATGCTTATGCGTCATGGCAGCGAGGAACCAACGAGAATACCAACGGATTAATCAGAGAGTTCTTGCCTAAGGGTTGTGACTTTAGACAAGTCTCTGATAATGAGATACAGGACATTGAGAATAAACTAAACAACAGACCAAGAAAACGCTTAGGGTTTAAAACGCCCAATCAGGTGTTGTATAATATAATTTAGCGTTGCACTTGGTGTGTTAATCTAAGCTTCCTTTAGCCAGTGGACCCTTTATGACCCAACACTTTATCGTTATCGGCAATCCGATTGCCCACAGCAAATCTCCTCAGATTCATCAGCAATTCGCCGCACAAGTCGGTATCGATATCTCGTACGAACGCCAATACTGCCCCGATGAGGCCACAAGCTTTACCGCCGTGATAGAAGCGTTTTTTCATGGTGGTGGCATCGGTGCCAATGTCACAGTGCCGTTTAAGCAAGTCGCTTATGATGACTGTGCGGCGCGCGGTGGTTTATCCGAGCATGCCAAAGTTGCTGGTGCGGTCAACACCCTGCTGTTAAATAGTGAAATGTTGAAAAATGGCGCATCAATAGCAGAAGCACTATACGGCGATAATACCGACGGACAAGGGCTGGTCAATCATATGACAAGCCTAAACTGGCCGCTGAATGGCGCACGTGTGGCTCTAATCGGTGCAGGCGGCGCAGCACGTGGGGTGATATTGCCCCTTATTCAAGCGGGTATTGGCCAGTTAACCATTGCCAACCGTACAGTAACTAAAGCAGAAGTATTGGTCGATGAGCTTAGCGCGGCTAGTCCTACTATCGCTGATAAGCAGATTAAAACCTGCCCTACAGCGGCATTAACTGGCGCGTTTGATATCATCATCAATGCGACTTCTATCGGACTGTCAGGTGAGACATTGCCATTGCACGATGGGCTCAGCTGCCAGTATGCTTACGATATGATGTATGGTCGCACGCTGCCATTTTTAGAGCACTTTGCTGCGCACAGTGCGCAAACCTCAGACGGCTATGGCATGCTGATTGGACAAGCTGCTTTGAGCTTTGAGCGTTGGACAGGTCATGCTGTCGATGTTGGACAGGCAAGTGAGGCATTAAAAGCCCCGTCAGTATAAATGATATTGTTTGCTAACCAAATCGTGTCAGTAGCCAATTCTCAATACGCTGTAGCGGTACGCGCAAATTGGTTGAATGCATAACGATGCCGCCACCAAGACCGACCATACAGCCGAGTAAGGTATCAAACAGACGCGCGCGCATCACCTCTTGATAAGCCGTTGGCATAAGCGACATACCGCTACCGTATTCGGCAATAAATATCGTCAATGGCGTAATAAATATAACAGCGAGACCATAATGCCTGTCCACTAATGACTCAATACACAGCATCATCGCCAATATCGAAGCGGCCACGCCCCATATCGACAAACCCCATGAAAGCATCCAACTCGCCAGCCCTACCCCTATCAATGTCCCAAGCAAACGATGAAACTGCTTAATCCACATCGTCCGCAAATGAATACCTTGAATGATAAGAAAACAGCTAACTGCTGCCCAATACGGGTTGGACATATCCAGCGTCACTGCGATTAGTAACGACAAACTGACGAAGCCTGCGACAATAATGCTTTCGCTGATGGTATCTGGCTCATAACTATAAATCGGCGTCGGCGACGAAGGACGCGTCGCCAATAGAAACAGTGAATATAGCAGCCCCATGATTAAGGCAAAGCCACTGCCAAGCATCACCAGCCCCATTGCTGGCATGA
Organism: Psychrobacter sp. FME5; assembly: GCF_014861375.1. Classification (NCBI taxonomy): domain Bacteria; kingdom Pseudomonadati; phylum Pseudomonadota; class Gammaproteobacteria; order Moraxellales; family Moraxellaceae; genus Psychrobacter; species Psychrobacter sp. FME5. Next base: position 1,889 of record NZ_RRYX01000144.1, read on the forward strand.
TTTGCTCCATGGGTACAGGGATAAATAAGGCAATGGCACCTGACATCATGATAAACAAACCCGCGGGCGGCGGCTGGCGATAGTGACGTCCAAAAACAATAATACCAAAGGCCATCAATGCAAATACGGGCAGCCTGAGCCATGGTATTTGCTGAGCTAATAGCCCAAGCGCAAAACACAGCGACATAGCAAAGCCCCATGCCATCATCGTGATTACACGGTGCGGCAGCGTACCGACTAGAGGCAGGTTTAAGATAACCATGGCCCCGAGCGATGCCTTGATACCCGAAGATAAATGACCAAAATAGGCGCCGACAAAGACAGGAAAGCTAATCGCAATCGCGGCAACAATTGGCAAGTGCCATGGTCGCTTACTGCGATTTACTTTTAATAGATGGCTCAGCTCCCCATTGATTAAACGCTTTAGGCTAGCCAATACTTGATTCAGCCAAGATGCTCGCTCTTTTTGCTTCAATGCGCTCATCTGTGGTTTCTCTTATATAATAAATTCATATTTCTTTAATTTTTTGTCCGATTCTTCTTTATGGTATTTAAAACGCCCTAGTATAGTCATCGCTTAATTATGGTCATTGCTCGACTAAAATATAACTAAAATTTATAAATACAACACCAACTAATGAATATTAGTTATAAGTTGTATATTTGTCGTCCCAGAAGATTTATACTCGTATTAACACCATAACAGCTAACTTTTATCAAGGACGACTTAACGACTATTATAACGGATAAGCTGTTACTCATAAATCCACATGACAACCGATCATATGACAATCAAAACAGTGTCTACCGCTATTCAAAATAAGTAAATATCGCTGACATGAAATGGCTCGAATGCGATGCCATAAGTCTATGATAGCGAATCAACCAAAGAGAGCGATTATGTTAACTTACAAAGCACCTTTACGTGATATTAAATTCTTGATTAATGATGTTTTTGATTACCAAACGCATTATAAAGATCTAGACAATGGTGAGAACGCTGATCCTGAAACCGTCGATATGATTCTTCAGGGTATGGCAGATTTTGCTGAAAACGTTTTAGCGCCTTTATATCAGCCCGCTGATGCAGAAGGCTGTCATTTTGATAATGGCGTCGTGACCACGCCAAAAGGCTTTAAAGAAGCTTATAATCAATTTGTAGAAGGCGGCTGGCAAGGTATCTCATACCCTGAAGAATACGGTGGTATGAACTTACCGACTTCATTGAACCTCATTAAAGCTGAAATGATTGGTACCGCTAACTGGCCTTGGGCGATGTACCCTGGTCTATCAACCGGTTGTATCAATACCATCATGCAATATGGTACCGATGAGCAAAAAGAAACTTACCTGCATAAATTGGTCGAAGGCTCTTGGGCGGGCACCATGTGTCTGACTGAGCCACAATGTGGTACTGACTTGGGTCAAGTTAAGTCAAAAGCCATTCCACAAGAAGACGGCAGCTATAAGCTTAGCGGTACCAAAATCTTTATCTCAAGCGGTGAGCATGATTTAACCGAAAACATCGTCCATATCGTACTAGCGCGCCTACCAGGTGCGCCAGAAGGCACACGCGGTATCTCATTATTTATCGTGCCGAAATTCTTACCAAATGCTGAAGGCGAAATCGGTGAACGTAATGGCGTCACTTGTGGTTCGATTGAGCACAAAATGGGTATTAACTCATCAGCAACTTGTGTTCTGAACTTTGATGATGCAGTCGGTTACCTCATTGGTGAGCCGAACAAAGGCCTCAAAGCCATGTTCACCTTTATGAACACCGCGCGTATCGGTACTGGTATCGAAGGTCTTGCCCATACTGAGCTAGCATTCCAAAACGCCCTACCTTATGCCAAAGATCGTCGCTCAATGCGTACGTTATCAGGTACCAAAGATCCTGAAAAAGTAGCAGATGCCATCATTCATCACGCTGACGTACGTCGTATGCTATTGACCCAAAAAGCCTTTGCTGAAGGTGGTCGCTCAATGATTTATCATTCAGCACGCTATGCGGACAAAATGGCGCAAGGCATTATTAATGGCGATGATGAAGAATTTGAGAAATGGGATGATAAGTTAGGCTTCTACACGCCAATTCTTAAAGGCTTCCTAACTGAGCTTGGTATTGAAGCGGCCAAACATGGTCAGCAAGTATATGGTGGTCACGGTTATATCAAAGAATGGGGCATGGAGCTGATCGCTCGTGATGCTCGTATCGCCACTATGTACGAAGGCACCACTGGTATCCAAGCACTAGATTTACTAGGTCGTAAAGTTATCTTACAGTCTAAAGGTAAAATCATTCGCGACTATACCTCAAGCATCATGAAATGGTGTGGTGAATATGCCTTAGACAAAGACATGCGCAAATTCGTTTGGGCATTGACTAAGCTATGTGCTGAGTGGAACACGCTAACCGTACGCTTGATGCTAATGGCACGTAAAGACCGTGAAATTATCTCAGCAGCATCTGATGACTTCTTAATGTACTCAGGCTATGTGATGATGGGTTATCATTGGGCGCGTATGGCGGCAGTTGCCTATGACAAGCTAGAAAATGGTGGCACTGAAGCACCGGAATTCTACAAAGCCAAAATCCAAACCGCTGAATTCTACTTTGATAAGCTATTACCACGTACGTCTGGTCACGCCGAAAGCATGGTCGCACCAAGCGAAAGCATGACTTCAATGGACATTGATAGCTTTTCATTCTTAGACTAGGATTGCTTAAATACCAATCTTTAACATTTAGAATTTAAAAAGCGCCCAGTTAATAACTGGGCGCTTTTTTATGCTAGATTATACCAAACCCAAAAAGTACGATTAGCCGTGTCAAACTCGTTTAGCCTATAATGCGTAGCACTTGCACTCGTTTTCCTTGCTACTCTAACTTTTGTGAATGGTATTAGAAAGTAACCAATAATTATATTTTATAGGAGGTAACCATGACCCTATCCACTTTTATCCCTTCTTTAACCTCTGTGCTTATGATTGGCTTCATCAGTATTAGTGGCGCGCAAGCGAGCGACACCCCTATCCGTTTTGCCAAAGGTCAAATCAGCACCACGATTACTGGCAAATTAAAACCCAATGTAGATGAGCAATGGTATCGTTTTAATGCGGAAAAAGGTCAATATGCGCTGATAAATATCGCACCGCCATCAGGTAAAAATAAAGCGACGCCTGAGACTGCCAATGTCGGCGTGTTACATATGCCAGACGGCAGCCAAGATGGCACCAAAGGCGGTATCATTTATCAGAACTGCTTGCCAATGACAGGAGAATATCGACTGCGCATTGCCCGCAACCTAATGGCGACGCAAGGTAAAACAGCTGGATATCACGTTGAAGTTATTATGCTACCTAAATATGCTAGTAAAGAATTATGCGAAAATGAATAAGCTAGGTAATAAATCATTCTGGCTAGGTATTAGCTAAGCATTTTTTTATGATAAACCATGCTAATTTCCTCAACTTCAACACATATCTGTAACTCGACCCGCACTGATTGCTCTGACTTTATTGTTTCTTCTATGGTTGTAACCAATAGCTCAGCGAGCTGATTACGAATCAAAAGATCACGACCGCTCATTATTTTTAAATGAGCATAAACAAAACCATTGGCTTGCTCGTCATCTTCAACACCCACCAAAAATGTCTCTATAGGCACTATTCGTGCTTTGATATCAGTTGGTTTACCAAAATGACCACTGTCCCACAGCGCTTTATTTAACGCTTTAATAAATGATTCTTCATGAGCAATCATGACATTAGGGGTTACTTGAATGGTTAAATGCGGCATACGGCTACTATCCTTTTGCAATTTGAAAATTATAAAATTCTTAGATTAACACACCAAGTGCAACGCTAAATTATATTATAGAACACCTGATTGGGCGTTTTAAACCCTAAGCGTTTTCTTGGTCTGTTGTTTAGTTTATTCTCAATGTCCTGTATCTCATTATCAGAGACTTGTCTAAAGTCACAACCCTTAGGCAAGAACTCTCTGATTAATCCGTTGGTATTCTCGTTGGTTCCTCGCTGCCATGACGCATAAGCATCGGCAAAGAAGAA
>NZ_RRYX01000145.1:0-5641 GCF_014861375.1 Psychrobacter sp. FME5
TCTTTGTCTACTAATTCGGGGTTAGTGATATCTACTACCATATACTTAATTCCTTTTGTTTGCTTAAATCAAAACTACTATAACACCATTATTCTATCATTAAATTAATCAACACATTATTAAAACACAGCCTAACTAAATAAACATTCTCTAACACGCACGGCGTTCAGCTTTGGTAAAGTAAGTTAGGTAAATTTTCTAATAACACTGTTCTCAAAAATCAGAGTAGCAAGGAAAATGATTGCAAGTGCTACATTGAGTAGGCTAAGCGAGTTTGACACCGCTAATCGTATTTTTGAGAATAGTATAAAACAAAAAGGACGCTCGTCATGACCTTACTTAAAACCCTGAATTTAACCCATCCTATCGTTCAAGCACCGATGGCAGGAGCCACCACACCTGAGCTGGCAGCGGCTGTAAGTAACTTTGGTGGACTGGGGTCACTAGGCGGTGGTACGACGGCGCCAGATATTTTAAACGAGCAAATCAACACCCTTAAATCACTGACTGATCGTCCTTTTATGATCAATTTGATGGTGTTATCCGAGCACGATTCTAATACCTTGGATAGCGAGATTCCTGATTGGTTAAGCGATTATTATGAAAAAAATAACCTAGACATGGCGTTACCTGAACGTCCTGCGCTCAACTTCTCTGAGCAACTACAGGTCCTTTATGACAATCCCGTTCCGGTGGCGAGTTTCACCTTTGGCATTATTAGCGTCGAGCAAGTTCAGTGTTTACAGAGTTTAGGCACGCGCGTCATCGGAACGGCAAATCATCCTGACGAGGCAAAACAATGGGCAGAGATTGGCGCAGATGCTGTCTGTATTCAAGGCGCAGAAGCTGGTGGACATCGCGGTGGTTGGTTGCAACAAAGCTCAAATGATCCACTAGGATTATTGACGCTGATTAGTCAAACTCGCGCCTGTACTGATATTCCGTTAATAGCCGCTGGCGGTATTATGACAGGGCAAGCGATTAAGGCGGTGCAAACGGCTGGCGCTGAGCTGGCGCAAATAGGGACGGCGTTTTTGACCACCGATAAATGCGGGATTAACGACATCTATAAGCAAGCGTTAATTGATGCTGGCCTTGGCAAGCGCAGTTCGGAGACGCGATTAACGCGTCTATTTTCGGGCAAACAAGCTCGCGGTTTATTGAATGATTATCTGTGCGACTTTGCTCAATACGAGAGCGCTCATGAGCTACCGCCCTACCCACAATTGAATGTGATGACCAAAAACTTGCGTGCTGATGCAAAGCGCAATCTTGATGCGGAACATCAGTCTTTATGGGCAGGACAAGGCGTGGCTTTGGTGAGACAAGAAAGCACGCTTGAATTGCTAGAGCGCCTAGTAACAGAGCTATCATCTGACTCTATTTAAGGGGTTCTCGAAACTTCTTATAATCGTTAGCGGTTTCTTTTACTGCTTCAATCATCGGAACATGGCCGACATCCTTCATCGTAATCACTTGCGCTTGCGGGATTATTTGTTTTATCAGCGTGACCGTTTCAGGTTTGATTACTTGATCCTTTTCGCCCCAAACGACCAGCGTTGGAATGTCATATTGAGCGATGGTTGTGGCGCGCTCCTCGACACTATCGGTGACGATTTGCTCTAGTATGTTAGATTCTAGCGCTTTATTGGCGATACGTTCTTGGGCAAAGACAGCTTTTACTGACTTAGGGATATAAGGCGGCTTGGTCATGACAAAATCATACATCTTATAAAAATCCTGCTTATTATCCACCAACAGCGGGTTATCCTCTAGCGTTGCGTTTTCTAGCGATTTAGGGAGACCTGCTGACCAAAACCCCGCGCTATCGATCAACCATAGGCTTTTGACATCTTTTGGGTACTTTGCTGCGTACGCAGCACTGATAGCGCCGCCCATCGAATTGCCACCGACATGGATACTTTCTGCTAATCCCTTCGCTTGTAATAGCTCATGTAAGCGTGTCGCTTGCGCCTCTGATTGATAGTCTGCCGTCATCGGCTTACTAGAGTCGCCAAAACCTAACAAATCAGGAATGATCAAATGATAGTCGCCTAGCTGTCTTGCGATGCGGGTGAAGTTGTCTTTATTGCCGCCGAAGCCATGAATGAGTAATAAAGGCTCAGCGTTTATATTGCCATTTTCAGCGTAGACCATTTTATCGCCAGAGCTTAATGTCATTGCTTTGACTGCTAAATCAGACTTATTGCGCTCATACTGAACTAATTTTTGGGTGGTATTTACCGCGAAGGTATTGGGCGCAGTCGTACAACCTACGATTGAAAAACTTAGCAGAGTAGCAAGGCCTAGGCGTTTTAGCAGCATCGAAACATCCTTTTTAATATTAGGGCGAGCCCTAGTCAGAATAAATTAAAGATTATTATCCTAGCACAAACTCTTTTTAAAACTGAGCCATAAAAGCAACTCGCTTGTCCATTAAAGTTTATGGCTGTTCTCTAAAAACGGCTATACAAATAATCATAAAGCATGCCGAAGGGTTACAGCTCTAATAAAGACGGCACACCCTTTCTGGTTTATGATAGATATTTTTGTTTCATTAGCTCTAATTATTAGCGCTAATTATAAGCCCCCGAATTAAATGTCTGGCGCAAAGGGATGAACATTGAGTAAAACAAATACCTCCACTGGTAAACAGCGCGACCTCACCGAAGGGTCGATTGCCAAGACGATGCTGCTGTTTGCATTGCCAACACTTGGATCATCGGCACTACAGTCGTTAAACGGCTCGATCAATGCCGTCTGGGTCGGTCTCTAGGTGAAGAAGCGTTGGCAGCGACGGCGAACGGCAATATCTTAATGTTTATATTGATCTCTTTCGTTTTTGGCTTCGGTATGGCGTCTACTATTTTGATTGGTCAGGCAATGGGTCGTCGCAACGAATCCATGGTCAAAAAAACCATGGGAACAGCGCTAGGGAGCATTATTCCGATCAGCGTATTGGTGTCGGCAGGAGGGTGGATATTTGCACCGGTGCTACTTGATATGCTTGGCACGCCGGCAAGTGCTGCAAGCCTTGCACTGACTTATATGCGGATGATTTTCGTTGCGATGCCGGTCACATTAACGTTTACGCTGATAATGATGGCACTACGTGGGGCAGGCGATTCTACAACACCCCTTTGGTTCATAGCTATGTCGGTCGTTATTGACTTGATTTTGACACCGACGCTTATTTTGGGTCTAGGCCCATTTCCCGAATGGGGTATATTTGGCTCGGCCTTCGCAACCGCCGTCGCCAATACACTAGCGCTTATTGGCATGCTCATCACCATGTATCTGCGTGGCTCTGTGCTGGCGCTTCGTATGCCTGAGCTGCGCTTTTTGCGCGCCGACCCAGAAATCTTGAAGTCGATGTTCTCGAAAGGTTTGCCGATGGGCATTCAAATGATCGTCATCTCTTCGGCCGCGTTGACGATGCTATCTCTGATAAACCGTGAAGGGGTGCAGACGACAGCCGCTTATAGTGCGACCCAGCAGCTTTGGACATACGTGCAAATGCCTGCGATGGCGTTAAGTGCCGCGGCGAGTGCGATGGTTGCACAGAATATTGGTGCTAACAAATGGCACAGGGTTGCAGGAATCACACGCTGGGGGCTCACTTTTAACCTAGTATTGACAGGCGCTGTCATCGTGTTGCTCACCATTTTTGATGAAACCTTTTTAGCTCTGTTTCTTGGCAGTGACAGCCAAGCGTTGCCAATTGGGCGGCATATTCAGATAATGGCGACATGGGGTTTTATCTTTTTTGGGATAGCGCAGGTTTTGTTCGGCACAATGCGGGCGAATGGCTATGTGGTTTGGCCGCTAATCGTGATGATTATTTCGATGTACCCAGTGCGTCTTGGGTTTGCTTTTGGGCTTTATCCCATGCTTGGCGACGATGCGCTTTGGCTGTCGTTCCCAGCAGGCATGGTGGCGACTGCCCTGATGGGGGTAGGACTGTATCTGCACGGCGGATGGCGTAAGGGCAGTATTTTACCGGCAGAAGAGGCTTCCCAAAGGTCTGAAGAGTTTCGCGCGCATACAGGCACCAATGCCTCGTTCCGAGATATTATCCCAACGACTGTATGGAAGCGCTTACCTTTGCGCCGTATCACAAGGTTGCATAGGCGACTTAAGAGACGCCTTCATAGATACCGTATGATAAGAAAGAATAAATGAGGATAGCGTGGTTCATATAATAGAAGTTCAACGAGGCGGCTTTTGTCAATCAGTGTAGAGGATTCACAAGCTGAAAGTGGGTTGATGAAATATTAAAAGTTTGCATTACCCAATAAAAAATCCACTGCCGCTGCTGCATGAATAGCCGTAGTATCGAATACTGGGATTGGGCTGTCTGCTTGCTTAATAAGCAATCCAATCTCGGTACATCCTAGTATCACGCCCTCGCATCCTTGCTCAGCTAAATCCTCAATCACTTGGCGATAATACTGCCGTGAGCTATCGAGTAATTGTCCTTGGCATAGCTCATCGTAGATTACCCGATGCACCTCTTCGCGTGCATCCGCATCTGGAATGAACACTTGCAAGCCAGCATCAATGAGGCGTTGCTTATAAAAATCCTGCGTCATGGTGAACTGTGTGCCTAGTAGCGCAACACGAGTTAAGCCTTTATTTTTAATAGCTTTAGCCGTTGCATCGGCGATATGTATAATCGGCAAACCAGTCGCTGCCTGCACCTCATCGACGACTTTATGCATGGTATTGGTCGCAATTAACAACCCTTGCGCACCAGCCGCCTGCAAGCGTTTGCCGCTATTGGCTAATATTTCGCCCATTTCCTCCCACGCCCCTTGCGCTTGTAACTCACCAATTGGTGCAAAATCTACGCTATGAATAAGCAGGTCTGCTGAATGCAAGTTGCCAAGCTCCGACTTAATACCTTCATTAATCAGCCGATAATAGCTTTCGGTACTCTCCCAGCTCATGCCACCGATGATGCCTAATATTTTTTGCTTAGCGTTTCGTTGTTCCGTAGACATTTTTTATCCTTATAATTTTTTAAAAGAGCGTTAAAGGTTATCAAGTAAATCCTTATACAATCTAACCATTAAAACAGATAATGATCGCAATATAATAATGAGAACTTGATGATTGATAATAACCATTTTACCTAGCCGTCGTCACGCGATATCATAGTCGCCGCCAAGCACTCGCAATGCTTTACTTCATCATCTCTTCTCTCGAAAAATTACGTTTTTATGATTAAGACGTAGCCCTCATCATGCAGGACGACTTAACGTTATGGCTCAATTTCCCGTCATCAGAATACGCACACGGCGCAAATATTACCGGTTGATTTTCACCTTTTTAATGGCGCTACTGATGTCCACGATTATTTCAACGGCCTTGCTGTTGATAAACGTCGGTTTTGTCGATGGGTTTTTTATCACCCTATTTCACTCATGGAAATATGCCTTTATGGTTGCTTGGCCGAGCGCTTATATTTGTGCCTATTTAATTCAAGAGCACCTACTCAGCCGCATTGAGTTTTATTAAGTAAGCACCTACAAACTTTAGTACACCATATTCTCATAAAACAGCTAAGATAGACTTTAGGTGGTGTTCTAAAAAGTATGCTGGCATCAGACGTAGCCATAATTGATGTAAAAGAACACCA
>NZ_RRYX01000146.1:0-5611 GCF_014861375.1 Psychrobacter sp. FME5
ACCTAATATGTAGATTACATATTAATAACCCAGCTAACTCATTGAAACAAATTATAAAAAAGCTTGACAAACCAAATCATTATGATATGATAGTCGGCTCGCTAGATAGGATAAGTTAATAACTTAACCGACTAGCAACAAGCAATACCAGATAAATCATCTACTGGACGACAGAGATGAGACACTATTTAAAAGCATAACTAAAGAACAACTTGTGTGGATTTTTGCTGATTCAGAATGCTAAAAAACAAAGTTGGTTTTGATTTCTTTTCGGAATCAATTCTAACTATAAAAATTATCATTTAAGACAGCAGAAAAACTCAAAGTTAATTCATTACGAACATAATTTTTAGCGATTTTGCCAGATTAGATGAGCCAAGTTTAGAAGCTTCTTTAAAGAGCTTCATAGCAAGATTAAACTGAAGAGTTTGATCATGGCTCAGATTGAACGCTGGCGGCAGGCTTAACACATGCAAGTCGAGCGGAAACGATGATAGCTTGCTATCAGGCGTCGAGCGGCGGACGGGTGAGTAACACTTAGGAATCTACCTAGTAGTGGGGGATAGCTCGGGGAAACTCGAATTAATACCGCATACGACCTACGGGAGAAAGGGGGCAGTTTACTGCTCTCGCTATTAGATGAGCCTAAGTCGGATTAGCTAGATGGTGGGGTAAAGGCCTACCATGGCGACGATCTGTAGCTGGTCTGAGAGGATGATCAGCCACACCGGGACTGAGACACGGCCCGGACTCCTACGGGAGGCAGCAGTGGGGAATATTGGACAATGGGGGCAACCCTGATCCAGCCATGCCGCGTGTGTGAAGAAGGCCTTTTGGTTGTAAAGCACTTTAAGCAGTGAAGAAGACTCCGTGATTAATACCCACGGACGATGACATTAGCTGCAGAATAAGCACCGGCTAACTCTGTGCCAGCAGCCGCGGTAATACAGAGGGTGCAAGCGTTAATCGGAATTACTGGGCGTAAAGCGAGCGTAGGTGGCTTGATAAGTCAGATGTGAAATCCCCGGGCTTAACCTGGGAACTGCATCTGATACTGTTGAGCTAGAGTAGGTGAGAGGAAGGTAGAATTCCAGGTGTAGCGGTGAAATGCGTAGAGATCTGGAGGAATACCGATGGCGAAGGCAGCCTTCTGGCATCATACTGACACTGAGGCTCGAAAGCGTGGGTAGCAAACAGGATTAGATACCCTGGTAGTCCACGCCGTAAACGATGTCTACTAGTCGTTGGGTCCCTTGAGGACTTAGTGACGCAGCTAACGCAATAAGTAGACCGCCTGGGGAGTACGGCCGCAAGGTTAAAACTCAAATGAATTGACGGGGGCCCGCACAAGCGGTGGAGCATGTGGTTTAATTCGATGCAACGCGAAGAACCTTACCTGGTCTTGACATATCTAGAATCCTGCAGAGATGCGGGAGTGCCTTCGGGAATTAGAATACAGGTGCTGCATGGCTGTCGTCAGCTCGTGTCGTGAGATGTTGGGTTAAGTCCCGTAACGAGCGCAACCCTTGTCCTTAGTTACCAGCGGGTTAAGCCGGGAACTCTAAGGATACTGCCAGTGACAAACTGGAGGAAGGCGGGGACGACGTCAAGTCATCATGGCCCTTACGACCAGGGCTACACACGTGCTACAATGGTAGGTACAGAGGGCAGCTACACAGCGATGTGATGCGAATCTCAAAAAGCCTATCGTAGTCCAGATTGGAGTCTGCAACTCGACTCCATGAAGTAGGAATCGCTAGTAATCGCGGATCAGAATGCCGCGGTGAATACGTTCCCGGGCCTTGTACACACCGCCCGTCACACCATGGGAGTTGATTGCACCAGAAGTGGATAGCTTAACCTTCGGGGAGGCGTTCACCACGGTGTGGTTGATGACTGGGGTGAAGTCGTAACAAGGTAGCCGTAGGGGAACCTGCGGCTGGATCACCTCCTTATAGATGGCATTCGGTCAGCAAGAATTCACAACAAGTTGTTCTTTAGTTTAAGCTTACGTTTATAACGAACGTATTAGGGTCTGTAGCTCAGCTGGTTAGAGCACCGTGTTGATAACGCGGGGGTCGGTGGTTCAAGTCCACCTAGACCCACCATTTATTACATGGGGCCATAGCTCAGTTGGTAGAGCGCCTGCCTTGCACGCAGGAGGTCAACGGTTCGACTCCGTTTGGCTCCACCACTATAGACGGTAGTAAGCTTTAAGTGCGAATAAATAGATAGGTATCAAATAGAATTAAGTGATCATTGCTGATTATTTACTTCTGTTTTATACAGAACTTATGACTCGACGAGAGCATAGGAACTATTTAAAAACATAGATATGAGTCTGGGTTAGGAACACGTGTTCACGCGTTGTTCCTAACCTTAATAACTCACTATTTAACGACATCAGTTGTTATCCCAGTAGTGAGTTATTAAAAAAGTAAAGAGAACTGAATCAAGCGTAAACATAGGTGATATCGTTATAATTGCTGACAAAGACCCTTTGGGGTTGTATGGTCAAGTAATTAAGCGCACATGGTGGATGCCTTGGCAGTCAGAGGCGATGAAAGACGTGACAGCCTGCGATAAGCTTCGGGGAGGCGGCAATATCCTGTGATCCGGAGATTTCTGAATGGGGAAACCCACCTAGCATAAGCTAGGTATCTTGTACTTGTACAAGAAGCGAACGAGGGGAAGTGAAACATCTCAGTACCCTTAGGAAGAGACATCAATTGAGATTCCCCTAGTAGCGGCGAGCGAACGGGGAGAAGCCGATTAGTGCTAATGTAGAAGAACAGCGTGGGAAAGCTGACCGTAGTAGGTGATAGTCCTGTATTCGAAACATTAGCGTTAACATATTAAGTAGAGCGGGGCACGAGAAATCCTGTTTGAAGATGGGGGGACCATCCTCCAAGGCTAAATACTCCTGACTGACCGATAGTGAACCAGTACCGTGAGGGAAAGGCGAAAAGAACCCCTGTGAGGGGAGTGAAATAGAACCTGAAACCGTGTGCGTACAAGCAGTGGGAGCCTTAATTTATTAGGGTGACCGCGTACCTTTTGTATAATGGGTCAGCGACTTATATTCTGTAGCAAGGTTAACCATTTAGGGGAGCCGTAGGGAAACCGAGTCTTAATAGGGCGTTTAGTTGCAGGGTATAGACCCGAAACCGAGTGATCTATCCATGAGCAGGTTGAAAGTGCCGTAACAGGCACCGGAGGACCGAACCCACTGTCGTTGAAAAGCCAGGGGATGACTTGTGGATAGGGGTGAAAGGCTAATCAAACTCGGTGATAGCTGGTTCTCCCCGAAAGCTATTTAGGTAGCGCCTCGGACGAACACCATTGGGGGTAGAGCACTGTTTCGGCTAGGGGGTCATACCGACTTACCAAACCGATGCAAACTCCGAATACCGATGAGTGATATCCGGGAGACACACAGTGGGTGCTAACGTCCATTGTGGAGAGGGAAACAACCCAGACCGCCAGCTAAGGCCCCAAATTCCTAGTTAAGTGGGAAACGAGGTGGGAAGGCATAGACAGCTAGGAGGTTGGCTTAGAAGCAGCCATCCTTTAAAGAAAGCGTAATAGCTCACTAGTCGAGTCGGCCCGCGCGGAAGATGTAACGGGGCTCAAACTAGGAGCCGAAGCTGCGGATTTGAATTTGTTTTCAAGTGGTAGGGGAGCGTTGTGTAAGCCTGTGAAGGTGCATTGTAAAGTGTGCTGGAGGTATCACAAGAGCGAATGCTGACGTGAGTAACGATAATGCGAGTGAAAAGCTCGCACGCCGGAAGATCAAGGGTTCCAGTCCAACGTTAATCGGGGCTGGGTGAGTCGACCCCTAAGGCGAGGCCGAAAGGCGTAGTCGATGGGAAATCAGTTAATATTCTGATACTTGTTTATGATGCGATGGAGGGACGGAGAAGGTTATGCCAGCTCAGCGATGGTTGTCTGAGTGGAAGGATGTAGGTTTACAGCTTAGGTAAATCCGGGCTGTTTTATACCGAGATCTGATAGCAAGTCCTACTTGTAGGACGAAGTGGCAAATACCATGCTTCCAGGAAAAGCTTCTAAGCAATAGTCATAAACGAATCGTACCCTAAACCGACACAGGTGATCAGGTAGAGAATACCAAGGCGCTTGAGAGAACTCTGCTGAAGGAACTAGGCAAAATGGTACCGTAACTTCGGGAGAAGGTACGCTGCTGATGGTGAAGGACTTGCTCCGTAAGCTATTGGCAGTCGCAGATACCAGGCTGCTGCAACTGTTTATTAAAAACACAGCACTCTGCAAACACGAAAGTGGACGTATAGGGTGTGATGTCTGCCCGGTGCTGGAAGGTTAATTGATGGGGTTAGCGTAAGCGAAGCTCTTGATCGAAGCCCCAGTAAACGGCGGCCGTAACTATAACGGTCCTAAGGTAGCGAAATTCCTTGTCGGGTAAGTTCCGACCTGCACGAATGACATAATGATGGCAGCGCTGTCTCCAGCAGAGACTCAGTGAAATCGAAATCGCAGTGAAGATGCTGTGTACCCGCGGCTAGACGGAAAGACCCCGTGAACCTTTACTACAGCTTTACATTGAACTTTGACCTGACTTGTGCAGGATAGGTGGGAGGCTTTGAAGCCGAGACGCTAGTCTTGGTGGAGCCAATCTTGAAATACCACCCTGGTCATGTTGGGGTTCTAACTCAGGTATAACAATACCGAGGACAATGTATGGTGGGTAGTTTGACTGGGGCGGTCTCCTCCTAAAGAGTAACGGAGGAGTACGAAGGTGCGCTCAGAACGGTCGGAAATCGTTCATAGAGTATAAAGGCAAAAGCGCGCTTAACTGCGAGACCCACAAGTCGAGCAGGTACGAAAGTAGGTCTTAGTGATCCGGTGGTTCTGTATGGAAGGGCCATCGCTCAACGGATAAAAGGTACTCTGGGGATAACAGGCTGATACCGCCCAAGAGTTCATATCGACGGCGGTGTTTGGCACCTCGATGTCGGCTCATCTCATCCTAGGGCTGAAGCAGGTCCTAAGGGTATGGCTGTTCGCCATTTAAAGAGGTACGCGAGCTGGGTTTAGAACGTCGTGAGACAGTTCGGTCCCTATCTACCGTGGGCGTTGGAAATTTGAGAGGATCTGCTCCTAGTACGAGAGGACCAGAGTGGACGAACCGCTGGTGTTCGGGTTGTCATGCCAATGGCATTGCCCGGTAGCTACGTTCGGATGGGATAACCGCTGAAAGCATCTAAGCGGGAAGCCCACCTCAAGATTAGATTTCCCTAAAGAGCCGTTCAAGACTAGGACGTTGATAGGCAGGGTGTGGAAGCACAGCGATGTGTGTAGCTAACCTGTACTAATTGCTCGTTTGGCTTGACCATACAACACCCAAGTGGTTTTGTATCAAGACAGCCAATTATTTCGATATCACCTATAACCTTGATTCTCTCAAGTAGGATGATAAGTCACCCAAACAGACTCATATCTAACCCCCTTTGCTGACGACAATAGCATGATGGCACCACCTGATCCCTTACCGAACTCAGAAGTGAAACATCATCGCGCCAATGGTAGTGTGGCTCCGGCCATGTGAGAGTAGGTCATCGTCAGCTCTCTATTC
>NZ_RRYX01000147.1:0-5565 GCF_014861375.1 Psychrobacter sp. FME5
CGAGGCACCTAATAGAGAACTTCTTTGCCAAGATTAAGCAGTATCGTGCGATTGCCACTCGCTATGATAAGTTAGCCAGTCTTTTCCTTAGTGCCATTCACTTAGTTTCTTGTGTCGTTTGGCTTAATTGATGACACGCCCTAGATAAAAATAAGTACAAAATTTTTTTATTGAATAATTGGGTGCAATTCGTGACTGTTTGCACCCGCTTTTATTTAACATGGTAGGTGATTTTAATCTTACCTATATTTACTCTTGTTAGGAATCATTATGAGCAAACCTAAACGTAAAATGAGTCTTTTTCAGCTTATGGTGCTAACCATGGTTAATATGATGGGTGCAGGTATTATCCTGTTGCCTACTAAGTTGGCACAAGTGGGCACAATTTCAATCTTTTCTTGGATCGTTACTGCAGCTGGTTCTATGGCTCTTGCCTACGCTTTTGCCCAATGTGGTCGTTATACTAAAAACCATGTTGGGGGTATGGGAGCGTATGCCGAATATTCTTTTGGCAAATCGGGCAGCTTTATGACCAACTATACTTATGCATTATCACTTGTCATTGCTAATGTCGCTATCGCTGTTACAGCAGTTGGCTATTTTAGCACCTTGATGGGGTGGACATTAACGCCTGTGCAGGTTGCTATTTGGACGATTGGTTTTGTATGGCTGACCACCATTCCCAATTTTTTTGGCCCAACTATCACGGGACGTCTTGGTGCTATCACTATATGGGGCGTTATTTTACCCGTAGTAGGTATTTCGTTTATCGGCTGGTTTTGGTTTAAATCTAGCATATATGCCGAGGCATGGAATCCGCATGATTTGTCCATAAGTCAAGCGTTACCTGCTTCGATTTCAATCACTTTATGGGCGTTTTTGGGATTAGAATCTGCCAGTGCCAATGCGGATGCAGTTGAAAACCCTGAAAAAAATATACCTATTGCAGTGTTGGGGGGTACGTTATTAACGGCGGTGATCTATATTGTTTCTACCAATGTCATAGCAGGTATCGTACCAAATGCTCAATTGGCTGCATCGAATGCTCCATTTGGCTTGGCATTTAGTCAAATGCTTGGGGGTAGAGCAGGTGTAATCGTCAATGCCCTAGCAGTTATTGCTTGTTTGGGGTCATTGTTGGGTTGGCAGTTTACCTCAGCCAGTGTTTATAAATCAGGGGCAGATGAAGGGTATTTTCTGCCGTTATTTGGTCGTTTAAATAAATATAATGCTCCTGTAGTAGGTATGTTGGTGTTAGCTACTGTGCAAACGTTAATATCACTAATGACTATTAGTCCTGATTTAAGCAAACAGTTTGATACCTTAGTGAATCTAGCTGTTGTTACTAACTTAGTGCCCTATATTATGTCAATGTCCGCTATTTTGGTACTGTTAAAGTCTGCCAATGTGCCACGCAAAAAGGTGATATTTACTGGAATCATTGCTTTCATTGGCACTATCTATAGCTTTTATGCGTTATACAGTGCAGGTTCAGATGCCATGTTATGGGGTGGTCTCGCAACATTTGCAGGATGGGTATTGTATGGAAAAGTGGTATCAACCAAGTTCGACTTAAAATTACCAATTATTGATGAAATGGATAATGACAATTCAGTCGCTACCACGCCAACCACTATACGATAAGTTAATAAAAGGAACGATACAATGAAACCATATGTGATTGAAAATATTGTTAAGAAGGTGCTCTTTATCCACGCACAATTTCAGGAGAGGAGCGTTGCAGGTCGTATAGCATGTGCCTTAGTTGATGAACTACAGACACGTAATATCGAGGTCATTTTAGCAGATAACGCTGAGGATGGTAAAAGTATTGTGCTTGCTGATAGTGCTATCACACTTGTACTAATAGATTGGGACTTACCGGGCAAAGATGCCAAAGAAAACCCTGCAGCTGATTTGGTGACTTTGGTTCGCCATCATCGCAATGATTTACCAATTTTTCTGTGCTCCAATCGCGGTACTGCAGGAAGTATTGACCCGGATTTAATTTCTGAATTTGACGATTATATTTGGTTATTAGAAGATTCACCAGAATTTATTAGTGGCCGTATCGAGGCGGCGATAAATCGTTATAGCGACAAGTTACTGCCACCCATGTTCAATGCTTTGGTAAAATTTGGGCAAAACCATGAATACTCTTGGCATACACCAGGGCATAATGGTGGAGTTGCCTTTATGAAGCATCCTGTTGGCAGATTTTTTAGCGATTATTTTGGCAAAAATATGCTACGGTCAGATTTGTCTATTTCTGTAGGGGAACTTGGGTCACTACTCGACCATAGCGGTCCTATTGGGATGAGCGAAAAATACGCTGCACAGGTGTTTGGTGCTGATCGCACATATCACGTGACCAACGGTTCTTCTACGTCTAATCGTGTGATTATGATGGCAAGTGTGACGCGTGGTCAGATTGCATTAATTGATAGAAATTGCCATAAGTCAGCAGAACATGCGATTACCCTTAGCGGGGCTGTTCCTAGCTATTTGGTGCCTAGTCGCAATGGATTAGGTATAATCGGACCTATTTTGCCAGAAAAATTGACGCCAGAAGCCGTTCGCCAAAGTATTTTAGACAACCCCCTAGCACAAAAAGTTGTGGATAAACAGCCGAAACACGTAATTATTACTAACTCTACTTACGATGGTATTTGTTATAACGTGAGCGAGCTAGAGAAATTACTCGGTAGTAGCTGTGACCATTTGCATTTTGATGAGGCTTGGTACGGATATGCCAAATTTCATCCTATGTACCGTGGTCGATTCGCCATGCACGATGAGCCACGTGACCAAAATGCCCCGACAGTATTTGCCACGCAATCGACGCACAAGCTCCTCGCTGCTCTATCACAGGCCTCTTACATTCATGTACGTGATGGGCGTAAGCCAGTAAGCCATGCCAGATTCAATGAATCTTTTATGATGCATGCGTCGACCAGTCCCAATTATGCAATTATTGCTTCTAATGATGTTGCAGCTGCTATGATGGATGGCAATAGCGGTAAAACGCTTATGTCAGAAAGTATCGCTGAGGCAGTAGCATTTCGACAAATGCTTGCCAAATTTTATGCTGATGCAAAGCTAAAAGATGATTGGTTTTTCAATGGTTGGCAACCAGATAATCTGCACACCATCAATGCCAGTGAATTGACCTCATCGAGTCGGCATTGGGTGCTACAAGCCAACGCACCTTGGCATGGGTTTGGTAATATTCCTGCCAATTGGGCGATGCTAGACCCTATTAAGGTCTCCGTGTTAATGCCAGGTATGTCTGCTGATGGCACTTATGTCGATGCCGATATGCCCGCCATTCCTGCAACCATTGTTACCCGCTATTTATCTCACAATGGTATTCAAGTGGAAAAAACCATCGATTTTACCATTTTGTTTTTGTTTTCTCTGGGTATCACCAAAGGCAAATGGGGTACCTTGATAAGCGAATTGGGCAATTTTAAACGAGACTATGATAAAAATGTACGGCTAGAACAAGCATTGCCAGAATTGGTCAAAGCCTATCCTAAACGCTATCAAAATATGGGCTTAAAAGACCTATGTAACGATATGTTTACAACCATGCGTGACCTAAAAACTACTGCCAATATGGCGGCGGGCTTTTCCTTTTTACCTACACCCGACTTATCACCTACGGAAGCTTACGAAAATTTGGTAAACAATGAGATAGAATCCTTAGCATTGGATAATATAGCAAATCGTACTGTGGCGACAGGCGTTGTACCTTATCCACCAGGCATTCCAATACTTATGCCAGGCGAGAATACGGGTGGTTCAGATGGTCCTATCTTATCTTATTTAAAGGCGCTAGAAGCATTTGATAATAAGTTCCCAGGCTTTGAACACGATACCCATGGCGTGGAAGTCGAGAACGGCAAGTATCACATTCTTTGTGTAAAATAAACCCCAGTGTTGATAACGTCAACTAAGTAATGTGCTAGATTAAAAAAAGATGCTCACGCTATATACCATATCGTATGAGCATCTTTTTTTATTGTTAACGAGGTATAGCCAATACTGATAGGCTTTTATAGTCATAGCACCTAATTGATTAGGTGCTTAGCGTCTGAGTAACTATTGTTACTAGAGACGGCTGGGTGCGTTATAATATTACACATTCTAGTGGTGTATGTTTACCTAACCTTATTCTATAAACCATACTCAAACGCTAGTATTAAAAACATCATCTCAGTAAAATACCAGACTAGGAAAAGCTTGCCAACGCTATGTATAGTATTGGCAAGCTTTTTAATGCTTCCAATATTTAAAAATTAAGTGATTATAATAAGATTAATGACCTCTTGATCAAGAAGTCATTAACACCTAACAAATTATGATTCGGCTCGCAAAAAATCTAACAAGATCATACTTAACATTGGGCTGTAAAAAGCTATAGTCATGCTTCTGAAATTCATTGTGGTAAATTTGGTCATAGGCCATGCAATGATTCTGCTTTTTATAATCACGGGTATCGGTTTATTCAAACTGGTGATGTAGATCGTGCGGGAAAGATTATAACTTCTTATTCATAGACTACTATTATTAACCGATAGCATTCAGTATTAAAGAGTTTTATCAGTATGATACTTTATTACTTCTAGAAGAACAGCTGTAATAAAATTTTAGATTTGAGTATGATGGTTTATTTATTTTTGCAGAAAATGAGGTCTAATAAAATCAATACTTTACGATAGTCTCAGTATGATACTTTATTACTCGCTGACAAGTAATGTTATTGAGTAATTACCTATCATACTAAGTAATTACTTATCATACTATTTTACGATACTAAATCCTTTGCTGTCTGATATTAACGAGATGGCGAAGGATTTTTTTTGTGAATAACAACCATAGAAAAGCTCAATAACTTGGATATACATTAGGGGCTGTATTCCAAAGCCAGTCTTATTATCGAAGGCAAAGCTATGATAGGTTGTCACAAATGTCTTTTGTGACATCAAAAACCCCCACTTTAATATCATCTAAATCGTAATAACTATACTGATAATCGAACCCCCTATTTATACCCTGAATGACTTCTGCTTCTTCACAGGCTAACTTGGTATGTTCGTTGCGCATTACCGTTTCAATCTCTTTTCTTTCGGCATCACTATAACCAGATATCTTCAGCTTATAACCGAAAGTAACCGTTGTTCCATCAAAATTAATTTGTTCTAAAGTGGTGACTTCATCAAGTACGCTTGGCAACTCTCTTGTTAACATATCGATATGACGATACATCTCTTGCACATTATGCTCGTGATCACTAGCCGTAGTAGCGCTTTTATCGTGAGCTAAATCGGAGGTATTATCGGAACAGGCGACAAGAGTTAGGAAGGCTGAAAGTACAGCCAATGCCTTAAGTTTATTAAACATAGTTATCCAAAATAATATGATTAGGGCGTGTCCTTATTTTAAATAAGACACGCCCTATTATACAAATATGAATACTTAAAGTAGGGGCTGTATAGAATTGGGAAATAGTTGAAAAAAATAAGCAACGCCTTACACTCTTGTTTACCACAACAAAGAGAA
>NZ_RRYX01000148.1:0-5548 GCF_014861375.1 Psychrobacter sp. FME5
GTATAGAGGGTAATAACTGTCGCCTTAGACACCGATTAAGACGAGCGGTTAGAAAGACTTGTTGCTTCTCAAAAAAGCTTGATAATCATTTTAAAGTGTTTGATTTGGTGTTCTTTTACATCAATTATGGCTACGTCTGATGCCAGCATACTTTTTAGAACACCACCAGAATTTGATCTCCATCGGCTTTACCGCGCTTTCGAACCAGGTTCACAACACCGCCCATCTCTGACGCTGAATTAAACAAACCAGAAGGTCCGCGCATGACCTCCACTCGGTCGAATGCGGCTAAATTAGGCAAGGTGCCATTGATACTTGCCATGGGAGATGCGAGCCCATCGATACTGTATTGGTCATACTCATAACCACGAGAGTAAATAGACGAGCGCCCATCATCATTTTGCAGAACTCGTAAGCCTGTCGTGCGTTTGGCAATTTGATCTAAGGTATCAAGATTTAAGTCATCAATCTTTGCTTGGGTGATCACACTGATAGACTGTGGAATATTTTCTAGATAATCTGGTATCTTGGTGCCGACCGTCGCGACATTGGCATTATATAAATCATTGTCTTCACTCGGATCAATGGCATATAAAGGGTTTGCGGTAACGACAATTGTATCTAATGTGGTGCTAGGCTCTGAATCAGCATTATCTTGTAATTCAGCAGCAGTCGCTGGTACTGACATAAAGAGTAACGATAAAACAGAATAGCATAGCGGAGATAGTCGGAAATGCGAGGATTGATTTGAGGTATTATTAACCACGTGAGAATTCCTTAAAGCCATAGTAGATAACCCATTGGGTTTGTTAGTGGTTTTAAAAACAGATAACGATTAAACGGAAACGACTCTAGCTTCATCTAGTGAAGTCAGAGCCTGTTCTTACCAGTTAGCACTCAACAACTAGAATCCTCTAGCATTATCACTAGTCGCAGTATAAAAGATATTAAAAGCACTATTAGCGCCAGTTTTTATGACTTTACCATCTACTGTTGCACTGGCTTCGAAATTAACACCACCACCTGCACTTTCACCGCTAGCAATGTTAGGTAAGGTCAAAGAGTGTACGACCACTTTTTTATTGGTAACTGGTATATTTGCTTTGGTTATTTTGGTACCACGTGGTTTGACCACTTCGCCCTCTGCAACGACTGTTGATAAATCGTCATAAATGATATCGAAATTTAATAATTGTGCCTGATCAAGTTTTGCTTGACCATTGACAACAGGGATACCAACAAGAGTTTTGCTGCCACGATGGATCATGCGATTATCGATAACTTTACCATTATCTAGCTTTCTGCCTTCTGCAGCCACTGAGTTAGTTCGAACCATCAACATCACTTTATAGCCTGGTACTGCAACTTTACCTTTTCCATCAAAAATATCAGCGACCAATTCTGGTACATTTTTCGCTTTATTGATGACTACTCGAGCAGAGTTTTCAGAAACGGGATAGTCTTTGCCGTCAATCGTTAAATAACGGGTATCAGCATAGTTACTTTGAGTTTTCATGAGACCCGTGGTGACAGCATTAGAGGTAGATACAGGCGTTGCGCTAGACGATGACATCGTATTTTGACAGCCTGCAACCCCTAAAGATAATAGTGCAATAGATAAAATAGAAACTTTAGACAATAGGTTTTTGCTGAAACATGACTGAGTTGAACGTGACATAATTTAATCTCATAAGAAGGATTTTTGTGAAATACAGAACCACTAGAAAGCAATATTATTGATAACGATTATCATATGCATTATTATTACTATATTTTAACTGATTGTCAATCATTATCAGTGATATAAACTGCATTTGTTAATCCTCTTACAGCTTCAATATAAGCAACGCTATGTCTAAGGCTTTTTTCAATAAATTAAATATAATAAAGGATAAGTATGTCAAGATTTCAGGGAAGCCTTGCAATTATAACGATAACTATGGCAGGAATAATAATGTCACCAAGCTATGCTAAACCTGACTTGACCAAGACAGTAGATATGAGCTTATTGCATGCCAAAGATACCGGGTATCGTTTCGTATATCATACTTTCAGTGCACCTGCACCAGAACTACCCTCCTCTAGCGTAACCAATTTACAGTCAAAAATGCTGCAAGCCTATGCAAAACCTCGCCATTATCAAGTGTGGTTAGCTATTCCTGAGCAGACAACCGATCATCTACTCTCTAACAATTCTGTAAAAACTCCTAGTAAAGTGCTTTATATGCTTGATGGCAATGCGGCTATTGATGATTTAGACAAAGATATCTGGTGGTGTATCAAAAAGTATGCTGCTTAAAATCTGAACAATTTTTAATGCTTTGTAAACCTTGCAAAACCAGAGAAAGAAACACGGATCTTTTATGAGGTTTTCCCGCTAGCATACTTTTTAGAACACTACCACTATTTTTTATTTAACTCAAAAATCAAATCAACAATTAGCAGTAAATGCATGACATATTTCATCAGTGATGATGATGCATGGCTAGCTTCGTTATTAGCAGTGTTGATTATATGTTCTTCTTTAGGGTTAATTACCGATAATGAATAACCACTATAATAGTCATAATTAATAAGGTTCTTTGATAGTTGACGATAATCAGCTTTAAATTCCTTCATTATTCCTATCTGTTTTTCTTCATTCATTATTTTCTGATGTTTTAACTCTCCTTTTTAGGTTTATTATATGTGGCCTTTTAGCGAACAGATAAAGAAAAAACAAATATTAACGATCAGAAAAGCCAGGCAGCTTAGGTTGCCTGGCTTTAGTGCTTATCAAATCTAATTCTTACGTTCTGTAAAGGACTTTGACCACATGCCAGCCAAATTTAGTTTTTACCAAATGTGGGGTGAAAAGTTCGCCATTGAAGCAGACTTTATCAAACGCTGATACCATTTGGCCTTTTTTAAACTCCCCTAAGTTGCCACCTTTTTTACCTGATGGGCAGGTCGAATGTTTCTTAGCCAGCACATCAAACTGAGCGCCTTTTTTAAGCTTGGCAATAATGTCATCAGCCAGTTCTTTGTCTTTTACTAAAATGTGTAATGCGCTAGCTGTACGAGCCATAAGGTAACCCTTTAATAAAATATCGATTATCGGGGAATTATATCACTACTTACCTTGTTTGCTAACCTTGCTTGTATGCTCTACTTGATCAAAAGTCATTATCTACATAGGCGCTATCCTTTGGAGGAGAATCGGTGCCTTTTGAGTATCGCTACCACTACAAAATAGGCTATATAAGGCTACAGTAATTCATTACTTCAAAGAGAGCTGGATTGGCGTTAATGACATTAAACTGGCAACCTTTAAATGGGTATCACTTCGAGCACAGTTCTCGTCTTGCAAAGTTAAATCGATAATTAATCAATTTTTAACGCTTCTCAGGTTCAATAAAACCCGTTTTCATAGCACGATTGGCTATGTACTACCCTTTGATGTTGAAAAACAGTATTGTGATAGTTTAATCCTGTCAGGCATTGCAGTCCGACTCTATTAAATCAGCCTCTGATAAAGTCGGGGCGGTTCACTTTCAAAGTAAGTGTCTTTATCGTGCTGTTAGCAACATATGAGTATTTCTTAGAGGAATACCTTGTCATCAGTAGAAAACTACCTTATAGTTGCTACTAACAACCATAAGGAATAGCCATGCCTATTGATACATTAACCCGCGATGCTGAAGACCTTTATGAAGCCTTAAATGAGCTCATTCGGGTCTACCAGTTTCGTGATCGTGGCCATATCTGCAGTTATGATGTATCCGTAGCTCAATGCTATGCGTTAGAAACCTTGGTCAAGCGCGGACCGCTACGACTGCAATCGCTCGCTGCAGACATGTATCTGGATAAGAGTACTACCAGCCGGGTTGTTAATGCGTTGGAGCGTAAGGGTTATGTCGTTCGCGTTGAGGATGCGGATGATCGTCGAGCTATTCGAGTTCAGTCAACGGAATCAGGACTGGAACTCTACCAAGTTATTCGAGCTGACTTGATAGCCGAGGAGCGCGCCATGATTGAAACCCTCGCACCTGAATTGCGCCAAGCTTCATTAACATTATTAAGGCAACTGGCAAGGGCTGCCGAGGAACGGTACGGTGTGCGAGCTAATAAGTTATTCGAACCAGATACAGACTAGCAGCAACGCTATTTTTATTTATATCGATATCAGGAGTATTGCATGAATCAAACCACTCATCCCGTAGTAATTATTGGCGCGGGCCCTATTGGACTTGCTGCCGCCGCTCATTTGCTAAGTCGGGGGCTTACCCCCATGGTACTGGAAGCAGGTGCCAAAGCCGGATCGAGCATTAACCAATGGCGCCATGTTAGGATGTTTTCTCCGTGGAGCTTTAATATCGATAAAGAGGCGGCACTGTTATTGACCGCTAATGGCTGGACAGCGCCGCAACCGGATGTGTACCCTACTGGGCAAGAGCTACTGGATCAATACTTGGAGCCATTGTCTAAATTACCGCAAATCAAGCCGTGCCTACACTTAAATAGCCGCGTCTTGGCAGTAAGTAAGGCGGAGCACGACGTCATGAAAACGCAAGGACGTAATGGCTCACCATTTTTATTGCGTGTTAGCGGGCCCAATGGCGAGCGTGATGTATTGGCCAGTTCGGTGATTGATGCGTCTGGAACCTACACTACCCCCAACTGGATGGGTGCCAACGGTGTGCCGGCCTTGGGTGAGCAGCAAAGTCATGAGCATATCACTTACGGCATTCCCGATGTATTAGGTAGCGCGCGTAAACGCTATAGCGGCCGGCGTGTTTTGGTGGTCGGTGGCGGGCACTCTGCCTTCAATGCCCTGCAAGACTTGGTTACGCTGGCAGATACGGCGCCTGATACCCGTGTGCTTTGGGCGGTAAGAGGGACTTCTTTAGGGTGTATGCTGGCGGGAGGAGAAAACGATCAGCTGGAACAGCGAGGCAAGTTGGTCTTAAAAGTACGCCAGCTCTTGGACGATGGTGCCATTGAGCTGCATCAAGGTATTCGAATTAATAATATTATTCGCTCCCCCGAAGGCCTCGTCGTGCAGGGTAAAGAACAAGCTTTGCCACCGATAGATGAAATCATCGTTGCCACTGGCTTTCGACCCAATCTACAACTACTTTCCGAGTTACGCCTTGCGCTTGATCCGGCGACGGGCAGCCCTGTTAAGCTAGCACCTTTGATTGACCCAAACGAGCACAGTTGCGGTTCTGTACCTGCACACGGTGCCGAGGAGTTGGCACATCCCGATAAAAACGTGTTCATTGTGGGTATGAAAAGCTATGGCAGAGCGCCAACATTCTTAATGAAGACCGGTTACGAGCAGCTGCGTTCGGTAACGGACGCCTTGACTGAGAACTTGCTTGTTGCTTCGTAAATACTCAGGTGGTGTTCTAAAAAGTATGCTGGCATCAGACGTAGCCATAATTGATGTAAAAGAACACCAAATCAAACACTTTAAAATGATTATCAAGCTTTTTTGAGAAGCAACAAGTCTTTCTAACCGCTCGTCTTAATCGGTGTCTAAGGCGACAGTTATTACCCTCTATAC
>NZ_RRYX01000149.1:0-5336 GCF_014861375.1 Psychrobacter sp. FME5
TTCTTTGGGTTATTATAACCTCTTAGAAGCTGTCCAATTTTATTATGCCACTACAAAGTGATATCAGAGCCAAACTGTATATGCCAGCGCTAGTCGCCATTAAGCATAATCCTGATATTAAGGCGCAGTATGAGCGACTGCTTGCTAATGGTAAGTGCAAAATGCAGGCTGTCTGTGCAGCGATGCGCAAGCTTGTGCATATCTGTTTCGGTGTGATTAAACATCAGCAGTCTTACCAAGCAAAAGTTGAGCTAATTAGTGCTTGATTTGGCTTTTTTAAGATGGTATCTCTTAAGCGTGGTCCGATTTAATTATGCCACTACAAAGGGTTACCATCATCATCAGTAAATTTAAATTTAACTTTATAAAGTTCAATAGATCCCCAAGGGTCTTCATTTCTTAGATGCACTTTAATCTTATTGGAGTTAGAGCTAAAGAAAGTTTCCGTATTTCCCTCAGTATCAGTTATGCCTTCAAAAGTCTCTTTTGTATTTTCATTAATAGCAATATACGGTGTATTGGCATAAGCAATATCATTATCGTCAGCAAATCTAAATTGTGCCTTGTACATTGCTCCCGCTATCAAACTCGGCAATACCCCAAGCCCCAGCCCATCCATTCCACCTCCCGCCTTACTATGCTTACCCCCTTTCTCCGTCACCTCTTTGGCGGCGATAGTGATATTGCTACCATCAAGAGTAATACTCGCACCGCCTGCCGTTATCGTCACTTTATTGGTTGCCACGACTTCTACCTCTTTAGTTGAGGAGGCGATGTTCACATCTTGCTTGGCGGTTGCTTCCAGTTTCCCTGTATGGGCGGATAGGGTGATATTTTCTTTGGCATTGGTCATGCTAAATTGACCATCGGCGACTATATTGAGTGATTCGCTGCTGATTTGATTATGGCTATCGCCACTACTGATCATCATGTTCGCTTGAGTCGTAGTAATCATTTCACCCATTGAACGTTGAATGAGCGTGTCTTCACTGACATAGCTGCTATCAGCCGCACTATCAATCAGCGTGAATGGCGTGGATTGATGGGTTTTGGTTTGCTGTTCCTCTGCAATAGTCTCAAGCTGGGCTTTAATCGCTTTATGGTCGTTCACATTACGACCAAGTCCCGTTGCCAGTTGCGTCAAACGCTCAGTTAAATGCTGACCACCTAATGCAGTTTGGGCCAGAGTCGGGGTGTGGTGCTGGTAGTTATGCTGTCCTGTTTGCGCGTGGGTCTGCGGCTGAGTGGATAGAACAAGTGCTTCCCCTGATTTGATACTGATCTGCGCGTTGGTGGCCGCATTGATCCCTTGACGTTTGGCGGTGTCTGATGGATTGATCACGCCCATTTTTAGACTGGCGGATATCCCAGCACTGTCTACTTGTAGCTGAGAGTAAGCTTGCTCTGTACGGTGGTCAGTCACCCATTCAGATAGGCCGTTTTCAGTGTTGCGATAGCCGCTCTCGACCGCTTGCTCATTGTCAGTGGCAAACAGGCTAGGGCGACTTGATGATAATAAGCTACCGGTATTCGTCAGATGCTCACTATCACCGATAGCTTGCATCAGAGTTTGGTCATCTGCTCTATGGGTAAAGTGGCTGCCATAATTGCTTCCTGCTTGGGCCTCAATACGGTTAATTGCTTGGGCGGGGTTATCTAATAAGTAGTTGCTTGTTGGGGTGATAAGATTATAGCAAAACAGTTTGTAGCCACTCCTGCTTTCCGCTGCTATTTTAACTGCCCACAGGAGCAGGCACTAAAGACCGTGCCGTTCCTGCTTTGCGATAACGTCTCTGCCTGAGTTCCTGTAATCCTGGGATCAGCCAAGGATATCCTCTGCAATCAGGGCTAGCGGTGGCATCTGACGTTCGCAGAGGGTGGTCGTGGTTGGAGTTTTTATGCTGAGTAATGCCTATAATTTGAAGTTAAGTTGAATGCTTTGAGTTTGAGATGTTTCTTATTTAACGAACGACAAAAAAACCACCCGAAGGTGGCTTAAATAATTACTTATATTAAGTCATCTAAATCAAGTAAGTTTGAATCATCATCAACGCCAAATGCTGTTTGTCCTAATCTCTTAAAGTCGATGTACTGAATCTCAATCAAGTCGGGTAAAAGATTGAGATGGACAAAGATATTCATCTTATCTATATTTTTGATAGAAGCATTATCACTAATCGCAAGGGCAGGGACAAAGCCAAACATTTCATCGTATTCAAGTGCTCCAAATTTTTTCACACAACGCTTGAATAGAGGTTTGCTATTGTTATCAACCATATCAACATATTTTGTCTCTTTAAAAGCAAAAAATAATTCAATTTTTCTATCTGCTAGGCCTTTTGCAATATCTTTCGCTTCCCCTTTTTCTTGATAAACCCAACCAAGAGTTGGAGTAATTGTATAGGCATGACCTATTTTTTCACCCCAAACGTATAACTTGCCAAAGCCACTACGAGCGATAACATAGTAGTTATCTTGTTTTAGAACGTCCTCACCTAACCAAAGGGCTAGTTCATCTTCATAATCAGTTGGATTGACTATCCAAAACAAGCCTTGCTTAAAGCGGCAGAAGCCCATTTTCTCCCAATAGAAAAGAAGCTTATCAGGCAATTTACCTTTATAATAATCTAGAATTGCCTGATCGGCAGGCTGTTGCCAGTCAGGTTGTCCAAAATCTTCCATAAACAAGTCAAATCCTTCATCAATAATAAAATTATTCATTACAATTTCCTATTTTAATTATCTACAACGGTTTAATTCTACCTTCATTTTGGTTTGCCCGCCTTGAGACTTTTGTGCTTCTTTAGCGGCCTTATCCATCTGTGCAACTCTACTATTTGCTTCAACTTTATTAGACCATTGTCCACCTATGGACTTATTCACATCAGCACGACCCAGTCGATTAATTTTATCTTTACCACCTGCAATCATATCAGGATCATGTAAAGCATTCAGGTCTTTCATTATTTCAGGAGTGCGTTTGTTCGCCAACCGTTTAGCTTCTCTAGGAGATTTTCCTTGTTTCTCATAGCTATTTTTTAAAGACTCATTGATCTTATCTTCATACTCTGTTCTAGCGTTTGCCTGCGCCCCATTACTTTTCGGTCTGCCATGCGTTTTAAAGGCATCACGACCTGTCAAATACTCATCAACAGTTAAGTTGTTCAGTCCAGCTTCTTGGTCTTTTAATTGACGATAGTACTCTTTTTCAAACTTTGCATTTGCTTTACTGTCTTTAGCAAACCTACTCTTTAAGCTTTTACTTGGCTTAAAGCATTTAGGGGTATGTTTTTTCATAACGCCTTTTCTAGCAGGTCTCGACGTGATACTGCTATTATGACTGACTGTTTCGCCAGAAGCTTTTCGGTTGGTTGATGCCAATGCTGTGCTGGGTTTATTACCAGCTGTCCGACCCACACCTGCGCTATTAACACTCGCCGTAGCCGGTGTCATCTTTGACCATCCATCAATCTCATTGATAATTTGCTGACCGAAACGATCAAAGTCCTTTTGAATCTGTATCAGCTTTTGCTTATTAGACTTACTTAAACTGTTTAGAAACTTAGGGGTCAAGATACTATTCAGTAACCCTTTTAGCTTACTAACATCTAACGCTTTCTTTAGCGCTTGCTCTGCATTACCTTTACCAAATTTTCTGATAAAGGCAAATAAATCAGCAGGATTTTTACCGCCAATTTTCACTGCTTTAATGGCACTTTTGACCGCATCACCAACGACAGGGATCAGCCCTATTAATGCTGCTATGAGTAAAAACCACAAAGTAGTATCAGAGGGCTTGTCTTTTAGGTTCATGACTGCCTTGATGATGTCTCGCGCATCAATAAGCTGTCCTGCAATAGGAACTGCACCGATCACAATTTCAGCGAATAGTGCCCAAGACGAGGTGTTTTCACCTGCTAGAAACGAACCTGTCTCTTCTTTTAATGCTTTAAACCAGCCTGTGGGCTTTTCTTGTTTGGCTTTCTTATATTTTTGAGGAGTGTAATCCTTCCCTATGTTACTAATCCCTAGTGCGCCGCCGCCAAAGCCATTACTACTCATATACCATCCTCCATATCTATATCAGGCTTGAAGTCAGCAGGGTCTTCACCATAATAAACATGAGCTTGACCCTTAGGCACACCTTCTAAACGAGCAAAGCCATTTTCATCTAAAATGCCTTCTCTGACAGAGCCATCTGCGAACTCAACTCTATAAGGCGCACTGCTTACTGGAGTCTCATCATCGTGTAGATAATTAAGCTCGATAAAGGTTGGTGGTTCGTCCAAGATATTAGAAGGTAAGCCTGAAACAAATTGACCATCAACACCGCCCCCAGCCTTACTATGCTTCCCAGCTTTCTCCGTAAACTGCTTAGCCGTAATGGTAATATCACCACCATCCAAAGTGATACTGGCTCCACCAGCCGTCAGCGTAATCTTATTCGTTGCTACTATCTCAACTTCCTTAGTCGAGGAGGCGATATTCACATCTTGTTTTGCCGTGGCTTCCAGTTTTCCTGTATGCGCTGAGAGGGTGATATTGTCTTTGGCATTGGTCATGCTAAATTGACCATCGGCTACTATATTGAGTGACTCGCTGCTGACTTGGTTATGGCTATCACCACTACTAGTTAACATATCTTGCTGCGAGGTCATTATCATTTCACCCATTGACCGGTGAATGAGTAGGTCATCACTGACATAACCGGTATCAGCCGCACTATCAATGAGCGTGAATGGCGTTGTTTGATGGGTTTTGGTTTGCTGTTCTTCTGCGATAGTTTCAAGTTGGGTCTTAATCGCGTTATGGTCATTAACCTGTCTACCAAGTCCCGTTGCTAACTGCGTTAAACGCTCCGCTAAGTGCTGACCGCCAAGACTAGTTTGGGTGAGGGTCGGGGTGTGGTGTTGGTAATTATGTTGTCCTGTTTGCGCGTGGGTTTGCGGTTGAGTGGAAAGGGCTAAGGCTTCACCTGACTTGATATTGATTTGGGCATTGGTAGTGGCGCTAATACCTTCGCGCTTAGTGCCATTATCTGCAGGGTTAATGACGCCCATCTTTATCGTGGCACTAACCTTGCCACTATCGACTTGTAGCTGTGAATAAGCTTGCTCTGTACGATGGTCAGTCACCCATTCAGATAGGCCGTTATCCGTGTTGCGATAACCGCTCTCGACCGCTTGCTCATTGTCAGTGGCAAACAGGCTAGGGCGACTTGATGATAATAAGCTACCGGTATTCGTCAGATGCTCACTATCACCGATAGCTTGCATCAGAGTGTAGTGGTCAACTAATTTAGGACACCTGATAAGAGGTTTTGATTAAAGTAACGT